>NZ_JBEYJD010000001.1:0-227091 GCF_040636125.1 Streptomyces sp. NPDC006733
GTCTGGTGCGTGCGATCGCAAGGCGGAGGAGGGAGTCCATGCGGAGCATCGGCGACCGACGACAACGCCGCGAGCGTGCGTGCCAGACCCCGCCGACCAGACGAGGATGTGAAGACACGACCTAGCAGGGCTGACGCCACGCGTCGAGGTTCAGGTGCTTGAGCATCGAACTGAGGCGCAGCCGCCGGGCGGTCGGGCAGAACCGGGCCGTGGGCACGGCGTACTCGGCGTGGAAGACCGCCTTGTCCGCCGCGATGAACGGGGTCAGCCGGTCGCACTCGCCGTACTCCGCGCACTCCTCGCTGACGGCGAAGTCGAAGTCGCCGACCAGCTCCGGGATCTGCTCCAGGTCGTTCTTCAGGCCGACCGCCATCCCGCGCGCGTGGGCGAGCTCGGCGAGCATGCGGTTGTAGGCGAGCTGGTCGGCGGCGGTCAGCGGGAAGCCCGTGCGGTTGGTGTAGGCGTCCATCAGGTCGGGCTCGACCGCGTCGAACCCCTTGGCGCGGCACATGTCGAAGCGCCGCGCCATCAGGGGGCGCAGTAGGTCGATGCGGCGGATGTCGAGCCACCGCTCGCCGTTCCAGCCGTTGCCGGAGCCGAGGAGGGCGGCGGGGAACGCCGTCCGGTCGGTGCGGAAGTTCTCCCAGGCACCCGCGTTGACGTAGCAGATGACCTTCCGCCCGGCGGCGTGCAGCCGGGCGACGGTGGCGGCGTCGTTCTCGAAGCCGTCGATGTCGTAGACGGGGACGTCGACGCGCGTGTCGACCGTGCCGCTGAGCTGCCACTGCCAGGCGGTGCCGGCGTGCGGCCGCCAGTGGTCGGCCGGCGGGGCCGGGATGGCGGAGGGGACGCGGGACGGGTGGCGGTCCGCCGGGGCCGGGGTGGGGGAGGGGGCGGGCGAGGGGTGGCGGTTCTCCGGCGCGGGGCCGGGTCCTGGTCCGGGACCCGGCCCCGAGTCGGACCCGCAGGCCGCGAGCAGCAGGAGCAGGAGCGGGAGCAGGAGGAGGGGGAGGAGGAGCGCCGGCGGTCGGGGGCCGGGGGCGGACCTGCGGTTCAACGGCGTTCCTCCTGGTGGCGCGGATGCCGACCGTGCGCGGCATCGATGAGGTCCGGAGAGACAGCCTGCCAGGGGTTGGCGCCGCTTCCCGGGACCGCGCAGTGCACGGCCGCGCCGCGCAGCCCGGCGGTACGGGCGGCGAGGGCGCAGAGCTTGGCGGGCACGTCGTACACCAGGTGGCAGAAGCGCTCCGCCGGGTAGCGGCCCGTCCAGGCCGGGACGGCCACCGCCGCCCGGTACGTCGCCCAGCTGCCCTCGAACGTCACCAGCAGGTCGGCGATCTCCGCGTACCCGGGCGCGGGGTGCGCGCCCGGGTTGAGGACGACGGTGCGGGAGCCGCAGACCCGCGCGGTCCGCGCCAGCCAGCGGTAGTAGCCCAGCAGCCCGATGTCGGCGGCGGCCTGGTCGAAGAAGACGCCGTCCGTGCCGTACCACCTGCGGTGGCGGCGCAGGTCGGCGACGACCGCGTGGGCCGGGCGGCGGCCGTACGCGGTGTCCACGTACCCGAGGACGCGCACGCCCGCCGCCCGCAACTCCTCGGCCACCACCGCGAAGGCGGGGTCGCGGATCGTGCCCGGCCCGTCGGCGACGTTGAGCACGACGCCGTAGAGCAGGTCGGCGGCCCCCACCAGCGTCCGCCAGGCGCCGGGGTCGACGGCCGGGTGGACGTAGAGCGGGACGAGGAGTCGCCCGCCGGTCATGGCGCGGCCGGGACGGCGGCGCGCACCGCCGCCGGTGCGGTGGCGGGCGGCAGCGCGGTATCGGGCGCCGACGCGGGCGCGGTATCGGGCGCGGGCTCCGGTGACCCCTCGTTCCACAGGTCCGCGAGCGACTGCGCGAGCGTGTGGCGGGGGCGCCAGCCCAGGGCCGCGACCGCCGCCGCGATGTCCGCGCGCTGCCAGGACACCGCCGCCGAACGGTGCGACCCCGGCCCGCTCTCCTCGATCCGGCCGCGGAAGCCGGACACGGCGACCAGCCCGTCGGCGATCGCGCGCACCGGCGTGGCGCTGCCGCCCGCCACGTTCAGCAGCCGCGGCAGCGGCCCCGTCGCCATGGCGGCCAGGACGACGGCCCGCGCCACGTCGCGCACGTCGACGTAGTCGCGGTACGCGGACAGGTCGCCGACGCGGACCAGGCCCTCGGCCCCGTCCGGGAGCGCCCGGCGCAGCTCGGCGGCGAGCCGGCCGGGCAGGCTCGCCTCCGGCGACCCCGGGCCCAGCGGGTTGAAGACTCGCAGCACCGTGGCGTCCAGCGGGGACTGGGAGACGATGAGCGTGCCGGCCAGCTTCGTGGCCCCGTACGCCCCCTGGGGGAGGGTCGGCGCCGACTCGTCGATCGACCGGCCGAGGACCGTGGCCCCGTACTCGCCGGCCGAGCCGAGGTGGACCAGCCGGGCGGCGGGCGCGGCCCGCCGTAGCGCCTCGCAGAGCACCGCGGGGCCACGGGTGTTGAGCTCGGCGAGCCGCAGCGGGCTGTTGCCCACCGCGCCCACGCAGTTGACGACCGCGTCCGGGGCCAGCGCGCGCAGCGCGTCCGCCAGCGCCTCGACGGAGATGCCGGCGAGGTCGATGGGCAGGCTGTCGACGGAGCGGTCGACGGGCGGGCTGCCGACGGGCGGGGCTCCGGGTGCGGGGGTGGTCCGGCCGCCGCCGAGCACCCGCACGCCCGGGAGGGCGCGCAGCTGCCCGGCGACGTGGGCGCCGAGGAATCCGGTGGAACCCAGACAGAGAACGCGTCGCATGGTGTCGGTTCACGCTCCCTTGAGCAGCAGTTTGCGGTGGCTGGTGAACTCGGCGTTGGCGCGGTCGTAGTCGTCGGGCCGTCCGATGTCGAGCCAGTAGCCGTCGAAGTCGTACGCGCTCGGCGGGGTCTCGGCGTTCAGCAGGTCGATGACCAGCTCGTCGAAGCCGAGCGGCAGCCCCGGCGTGTAGTCCAGGAGCGTGGAACGGGACAGGCCGTAGACGCCCATCGAGACCCGGTAGTCGATGCTCGGCTTCTCGGTGAAGGCGACGACGTTGCCCGAGTCCGTGGTCAGCACCCCGAAGTCGATCTTCACCTGGCGGTCGTAGGTGGCGATGGTCAACGGGCCCTCGGTGGTCTCGTGGTACCGCAGCACGTCCCCGAAATCGAGGTCGGTGAGGACGTCGCCGTTCATCACGAGGAAGTGCTCGGGCAGCCGGTCGAGCATGGTGAGCAGCGGCCCCATCGTGCCGAGCGGGCTGTCCTCGGTGGAGTAGCCGACGCGCATCCCCCACTGCGATCCGTTGCCGACGTAGGCGCGGATGATGTGGCCGAGGTGGCCGATGGCGATGGTGCACGTGGTGAAGCCGGCGTTCGCCAGCTGCCGCATCACGATCTCCAGGATCGCGTGCTGGTCGCCGATCGGCACCAGCGGCTTGGGCAGGGCGGTCGTGTAGGGCAGCAGCCGGACGCCCTTGCCTCCGGCCAGAATGACTGCGTGCATGCGGGTTGGTCCCCCTTCTGGCCTGGCGGCCAGACGTCGTGCCCGGGTGGGCGGCGGGTCAGATGGTGTGGCGGGTCAGATGTTGTAGAGAGCGGTCTTGTAGCGGGCGAGGTTGGCCGGGTCGCGGAAGAACGCGATGGTCTGCTCCAGCCCCTGTTCGAGGCTGTGGTCGGGCGCCCAGCCGGTCGCCTCGCGCAGCCGCGAGGCGTCGCAGACCAGCCGCATCACCTCGGAGTTGGCCGGCCGGATGCGCTGCTCGTCCTCGACGACGTCCAGCTCGGTCTCCATGAGCTTGCCGATGAGCTGCACCAGGTCGCCGACGGAGATCTCGCCGCCGGTCCCCGCGTTGAAGGTCCGCCCGACCACGCTCGCGGCGGGTGCGGTCCCCACCGCGAGGAACGCGCGCGCGGTGTCCCGCGCGTAGGTGAAGTCGCGCGTCGGCCGCAGGTCGCCGAGCGTGATGGCCCGCTCCCCGGCGGCCACCTGCCCGATGACCGTCGGGATCACCGCGCGCATGGACTGCCGCGGCCCGAAGGTGTTGAACGGCCGCAGCGTCACCACCGGCGTGCCGAAGCTCGCGAAGTAGCTGTCCGCCAGCCGGTCGCCGCCCGCCTTCGAAGCGGCGTACGGGGACTGGGTGTTGATCGGGTGGTCCTCGTCGATCGGCACGGTCTGCGCGGTGCCGTACGTCTCGCTGGTGGAGGTGTGCACCAGCCGCGGGATCTCCAGGTTGCGGACGGCCTCCAGCACGTTCAGCGTGCCGGTGACGTTGGTGTCCACGTAGGAGTGCGGTGCCCGGTACGAGTACGGGATCGCGATCAGCGCGGCCAGGTGGTAGACGGCCTCGGCGCCGTCCACCAGCTCCCGGACGGAGCCCGGGTCGCGGACGTCGCCCAGCACCACCTCCACCTGGGCCATCGTCTCCGCGTCCAGGGTCTCCAGCCAGCCGAAGGACGAGAACGAGTTGTACTGCGCCATGGCGCGCACGCGGTGGCCCGAGGCGACGAGCGCCTCCACCAGGTGCGAGCCGATGAAGCCTTCGGCGCCGGTGACGGCTACCAGTGTCATGTCGGATGCTCCGGTCTCTCGAATCGTTCGCAAGGGGATGAGGGAAGGGGACGGGGAGTGGGGGAAGGGGACGGTTCCGGTCGCTGCTGTCAGCGGTGGGACGTGGCGCGGCCCAGCAGGGAGCAGGCGATGGCGACCAGCACGGCGGCCGCCAGCGCGCAGGAGGCCACCTGCACGGCCGGATGGTCACCGAACCGCCAACAGAGGAAGGCGACTTCGACGACGGCGGCGGCCAGGCAGACCAGCGCGGCGGGCCAGGCGGCGCCGAACGCCTGGAGCAGCAGCGAGAGCCACAGCACCGCGCCGAGCGTCAGCAGCGCGCACAGCCGCAGCGGACCGGGCGCCGGCGCCCCCGGCCACAGCGCGGTGAGCGCCGCCGCGAGCGCCGCGAGGACGGTCACGTACACCCCCAGGCAGCGCAGCAGGGCCGAGGCCGACCGCGTCCTGAACCCTCCGGCGTCGACGCTGCGCCGCAGCGCGCTGACCCCCCGGCCGCGGAAGCGGTACAGCAGCCATTCGGCGGCGCCCATGCTCAGCGTGAGCGCGACCGCCGAGACACCCGCCCCCAGGGCCAGCACGAGCACCAGCACGGCGCTGGCCAGCCCGTACAGCCCGTACGGGACGGAGGCGGTGAGCGGCGGGGGCGCGGGGGCGCCCAGCTCGGGCGGCGTGCGCAGCCCGAGCACGACCTGCCGGCCGGCGACCAGCAGCGCCGCCACCGGCGTCGCGACGATCAGGCAGGCGCGCAGCGCGGGCGGCAGGTCCCACACCGGCAGCAGCGCGGCGCCCACCGTGGTCGGGGCGAGCGCGAGCAGCAGCTCCCGCTCGCGGCCCAGCACCAGCAGCGCCGTCGCCGCCGCCAGGTAGGCGGACTGCCCCACCGCGAACGCGGCGTCGCTGCCCCGCGACGCGAAGGCGAGCGCGAACGCCGACGCCAGCAGCGCCCCCGCCGGCGCCCCGCGCAGCAGGCAGCGGGCGGTCGCCCGCCGCCCGTCCGAGCCGAGCCGCAGGTAGGCGCGGTGCGCCAGCGCCTGGTTCCACGCCCAGCCGGCGAGCGCGGCGGCGGACAGCGCCACCGTTCCCGCGGGCAGCCCGAAGGCGTCCGGCGGACCGGAGAGCAGCGTCCCGCCCAGCACGTACGCCAGTCCCGGCAGCCCGAAGACGAAGCCCCGCAGCAGGCACTGCCAGGGGTTGATGCGCCACGGGTCGGGGCCCGGTTCCGGCGCGGGGTGCCGGCGCCTGCCCGCGCCCCGCGCGTGCAACTCCTCGGCCAGTTCGAACAGGTCGGACCGGCCGTACCGCTGCACGATCAGCTCGTGCGTCAGGCCGTCCGACTCCAGGACGGCGGCGATCTCGTCCGCGTGCACGGCCGCCGCGCACACCTCGTCCAGGCGCTCGGCCAGTTCCTCCAGCGGGTCCTCGGCCCAGGAGGGCCGGGGGCGCCGACGCTGCCGCGGCACCGTCGGCAGCGTGTCGTCCCCGTCCTGCGGGACGAGGCGCAGCGGTCCGCTCACTGGGCGGCCTCCGTGACGGTGTCGTCGTCGGCCGCGGTCTCCGGGGCGGGCGTGACGTGCAGGCCGGGGCCCTGGATCCCGGGGCCGTGATGGCTGCGGGCCTGCCACTCCACCCCGACAGGCGTGAGGACGAGCCACGGCTGCTGGGCCGACAGCTCGGTGTAGATGCCGCGGAACGTCTCGATCGTCTGGCGCAGCGTGAACTGGTCGATCACCCGCAGCCGCGCGTCCCACCCCATCGACGCCCGCAGCGCCGGGTCGCGCAGCAGCACGAGCGCGGCCTTCGCCATCGCGGCGGGGTCACGCGGCGGCACCACGAACCCCGCCTCGCCGACGGCCTCCCGTACGCCTCCGACGTCCGTGGAGACGGTGGCGCGCCCGCAGGACATGGCCTCGATGAGGGTGAACGGGAAGCCCTCGCTGATGCTGGAGAGCATCACGACGTTCCCGGCCGCGTACGCGTCGCGGATGTCCTCGACGCGCCCCTCGAACGTCACCGCGTCGCCGACGCCCAGCTCGTCCGCCAGGGCGGCGCACCGGTCGCGGTACCCCTCGCCGCCCCGCGGGGTCCCCCCGAAGAGCCGCAGCAGCGCCTGCGGCAGCTCGGCCCGCACCAGGGCGAAGGCGCGGATCAGCGTCTCCAGGTCCTTGATCGGGTCGATCCGCCCGGCCCAGCTGAGCGTGGGGACGGCGGGTTCCGGGCCGGCCATCGGGAAGGCGTGGGGGTCGACGCCGTTGTAGACGGTGCGGATCCGCTCGGGCGCGGTCCCGCCGCGCTCCTCCCAGCGCCGGTTGTAGCGGCTGCCCGGGGTGACGAGCGCGGCACGGCGGTACGCCTCCTCGGCGAGCAGCCGGTAGAAGCCGAGCATCAGCGCCTTGACGGGCCAGCCGTACGGGCCCGTCCGGTAGCCGAGGTAGCGCTCGCGCAGGTACACGCCGTGCTCGGTGAGCAGGAACGGGGTGCCGTGCTCGTGGTGCGCCATCAGCCCCGGCAGGGTCGCGAGACCGCCGCTGACGGCGTGCGTGATGCTGCCCGGCTCGGGTACGGCACCGAGCGGGCGCAGCGCGTGTTCCAGCAGGTCGGTGGCGGTGAGCGCGTCATGCAGGGTGGGCCGGGCCGCCGCGGCGGCGACCTGCGGACGGTTCCAGACGCCGGTCAGGGCGCGCAGGGCGTCCTCGGAGCGCAGCGCCGCCGAGAGCGATCCCTCGCGGGCCAGCTCCGCCAGCGCGTACAGCTGCGGGCCGAACTCCGCCTCGGCGGCGGGGTCGAGGAGCGACAGCAGGAAGCGCTCGTAGCCCGCCAGGAACAGCTGCGACCGGCGACCGCGGGGCGCGCGGCCGGCCGGCAGCTTGCCCCACAGGGGTATTTCCGTGAAGTCTCTGACGTTTCCCGGGAGATCCCAGGTGAGCGGCTCCCGCCCGGTGCCGGTCACGGCTATCAGCCGGAAGTCGAAGTCGGGCATTCCCCGCACGAGTTGGTCGCACCACACGCTCACGCCGCCGTGGCTGTGCGGATATGTGCCTTCGGTCAGCAAGGTCACCTGGGTCTGCATGGCGAATCGGTCCCCCCACGGGTCCGTCGGTGAATGCGCCGCGTACGGTCCTTCGCGGCGCCGGAGGGCGCTGGAGCGCCGGCTGCGTGCCGGGCGCTCCAGCGCCGCTGTATCGGTGGTGCTGTGGTGTCCTGCGGTGCGGCGGCTTATCGCCGTGCGGACCGGGTGTTGCGGTGCTGCTTCCTCTTGGCGGTGTCGCCGGGGCCGTACGGGACCGGGTCGGTCGCCCCCGTCGGCACGGGCAGCGCCTGCGCGGAGTCCGTCGCCTTGGCGGTCTGCGCGCTCTGGGCGGCCTTGGCCGGCGTCGCGGTGGCGGCGGCGGGTGTGGCGGTGGCCGCGAGCTTGAGCGTCACGGAGCTCTGCAGCGCTCCCGGCGCGACCCAGCCGGAGAGCTGCCCCGCGTAGCCGGCGCCGAAGGCGGTGGTGCCGATCAGCTGCGCCTGCCGGGTGCCGACGGGCATGGTCGCGGTCGTCTGCAGACCGCTCGGCGCGGTGACGGTGACGGTGTCACCGATCCGGTAGGCGGTGACCTTGTTGGCCTTGACCGCCGCGTCCCAGGCGGCGCGCTTGGCCAGCTCGGCGGAGATCTCGGCCATCTTGAGGTTCACGATGGGCGTGTTCGCCGCGTACAGGTTCTTGTAGTCGCCGAGGATCCTCTCCATGACCGGATAGGCGATCCGGTCCTCGGCGAAGTTCGACTGGTGGACGTAGTGCGGGCGCGGGTTGTTGGACAGCACGTGCGCCAGATCGGTGCGCGCCTCCAGCGGCACGATGTACGACGCGTAACCCGTCGCCGTGTCCAGCGGAGCGTCCAGGCAGGTGGACGTCGCGGAGTTCTCGCAGATGCCGCTGCCGCCGTCGGCCGCCCTGGTGTAGATCCAGTTGTACTCGTCGACCTCCTCGGCGGCCTTGCCCGCGTTGTAGAAGACGTTCATCGGGAAGCGCGGCACCGTCAGCGCCGGCCCGACCTTGCGCTGCAGCGGGTCGCGGGAGTTGTCGCTGCCCAGCACCGTCACGCCGGTCGCGGTCAGCGACGGGGCGAGGTTGGGGTTGTCGACGGGCTGCTGCGGCAGGATCTTCAGGCCGGAGTGCTCCCCGGTGAGCAGCTCCTGCTTGTTGACGGTGAGGCCGTGCTGGGTGGCCCAGGTGGTGTTGTCCCTGATCTGCGCGGTGATGTCCGCCTGGCTGGTCCACACGGTGGCGCCGGCGGTCGTCGTCGAGCACTTCCACGGCACGACGGAGACGTCCTGGACGCAGCCGAGGAACGGGTGGGTGTAGGTGTGGTTGACCCAGCGGTACGCGCTCTTGTCGGCGATGAGCTGCGTCGCGAGCGGGTCGGTGCCGCCGTGCTCCGCCTTGTAGTCCTCACTGCCGCCGCCGTTGTACATCAGGTCCGGCGTGAAGCCGTTCGCCGCCGACCACTGCTTGAGGTAGACGGCGTCCGCGGGCGTCATCCGGATGGGGTCCGGGTCCGACTGGTCGGTGCCGACGGCGCAGTCCACGTCGCCGGGGGTGCAGTTGAGCGTCGGGTTCCAGCGGTCGTCGCCGAGGAACACGTCGTCCATGTGGAGGGCGAAGTAGTTCCGGTCGGCGCCGAGGTGGACGCCCTGGGTCATCCACTCGACCATGCCGCGGGCGAGCAGCCGGAACTGCTGCTGGTACTGGTTGTAGACGAACGTCACGACCAGCTCGCGGCGGCCGTCGTGGCTGTACTGCCCGACGAGCGAGCCGCGGGCGGTGCTGCCCGGGATCGGGGCGTCCACGTAGCTGGTGAACGTCGACCCGGCGGCCTGGGTCGCGAGCGGGGTGGCGAGGAAGGCGTAACTCTCGCCGACGGTCGGTGAGTTGTCCTCGAAGGGCACGTTGCCCTTGAGATAGCCGAACGGTCCGGCGGTGGCCGTCACCGCGGCGGTGACCCCGTCCAGCGAACCGATGTAGCCGGGGTCCTGCGCGTAGTTGAGCCCCACCTCGGGCCGGGCGTAGGTGTACGCGTCGACCTGCGGGATGCCGAAGGCCGTCTCGTACGCGGCGAGCGCCGCCATCTCGGCGGAGCCGGCGCCGAACGGGTTGTCGTTCGGCAGGACGACGGCCTGGAACTTGGCGCGCGGCCTGCCGCCGACCGTGTCGCTCAGATAGGCCGCGGTGATCTGCGGCCGGCCGGCGCTGTTCAGGTCCACGGTGGTGTACGGCGTGCCCGAGCTGTCGAGTTCGGCGGTGATGGCCTGCGTGGCCGGCCCGCCGTCGTCGACGACGAGCACCCGCAGATCGATCCGGGGTGTGACGGCCGCGGCGGTGGCCGCGGTACTCACGCCGGCCGCCGGCCAGGTGAGGGTGAGCATCGCCGCGGCGGTACACGCGGTGGCAAGGCGGGTCGTTCGACCCATGGATTCCTCCCCCGGGAGGGCATGCCGGGGCAGCCCTCTGAGGCGCCCCCCGGCCCTCCCTAATTCCAATGAACTGGGTTGCGGTGGGATAGGCGCGACCGTCAGATCTCCCCGTCTTGAGGCCGCCCGTGTCACATCGTGAGGCAGCGGGCAGGGTTTGTGGAGAGGAATCGGGAAGGCGGTGAAAAAGACACAGCTTTTTTCATTTCCGAAAGCTATTCGCGGACCCACGGGGTAGCGCGTGGGACGGAAGAGATCCGGGTGGGGGGTGGGTTTTCGCAGGTTGACGTACGTGTGAGCGACGGTTCATCAGCGGAAACGTTAAAGCGCATTCGCCGGGTCGGGGGACGCGGGATTCCTGGGCGCGAACTGCGGGCAACTGCTCAGGGATCGGCGGTAATTCCCGAATAAGTTACTGTCCAGGATCTGTAGCCGCTGTGTTCCGATTTCGTCACAACGGCACCTGTGTGCCTGAAGTGCTCTCGGAGTGTGCTTACCGCGAGCGCTTCCGAAGTGCTCCGGAAGGGCTCCCGAGGTGTTCCCGAGGTGCTCGCCGAAGTGCGCTCGCCGTCAGACCCCGTTGACGAGCCGGATGTAGCGCACCCAGTCCCAGTTGGGCCCGGGGTCGGTGTGGTCCGTGCCGGGGACCTGCACATGGCCGATGATGTGGTCGCGGTCCTTGGGTATGCCGTACTTGTCGCAGATGGCGGCCGTCAGTGCGGCGGAGGAGTGGTACATCGCGGTCGTGAAGTACGCCGGCTGGTCCACCCACCCCTCGTGCTCGATGCCGATGCTGCGCGTGTTGTAGCCCCAGTTGCCGGCGTGCCAGGCGATGTCCCGCTCGCGGACGCACTGCCCGATCGCCCCGTTCGACGACTTGACGACGTAGTGCGCGCTCGCCGCGTGCGCCGGGTCCTGGAAGAGCCGGATGGTGTCGGCGTAGTCCTCCTGCGTGACGTGGATGACCACGAGGTTGACCGGATAGCTCGTGGGGCGGTTCGACGCCGTGTAATTGCTGGTGCTCGCGGGCGACCAGACGGCCGACGGATAGTCCACCGCCCCGGCCGCGGCCCTGGTCCCGGCGTCGGCGTGCACCGAGTTGGCGAGCCCGGCCGCCGCCACGGCGCCCAGCGCGAGGCCGCCGCGGAGCAGGGCGCGCCGGGAGGCGGCGGGGGAGGAGGTGCCGGGGTTGCCGGGGTTGCCGGAGGTGCCGGGATTGCCGGGCGTGCGGTCCATGGAGGCTCCCTGGGACGTCATGGTGGGGTGGGTGCATGACCATCGGGTGGGGCTTGCCCATGGTGGGGCCCGCGCGCCAACCCTGCCAAGGGCCAGGCGAATTGGCAGTGGTCCAGACCGGTGAAGAGTGCGCCGCCGGGTGGTCCCGGAGGCGTTCCGGAGGCGTTCTGGAGGCGTTCTGGAAGGTGAACGACGCTGCTGGGGAGGCCGGTTCCCGCTGTTACGCGGAGGTGACGCTTCCCGCATGCTGCGGGGATCGACCGCGTGTGAAGATCCTCCTATCGCAAGCCGCAGGAACCGAACGGGAACGCTGAACGGACCACCGGGCGGGGCGCAAAATCCAGCTCCACACCACCACGTTCCTGTTCCCTGGGGGGATCACCATGTCTGCCACCACCCTGTCGCGCCGTCCACGCCTCGCCGCCGTCACCTCGGTCGCCGTCGTCGCCGCCGTCTGCGGTACGGCGCTGCTGCCGGCCGCCGCGTACGCCGACGCCCTGGCCGCCAAGCCGCTCAGCATCGCGTTCAGCGCCCCGACGCCCGCCGGCCCGCTCGTCCGGGGCGGAGCGACCGAGTCCTACACCGTCAGCGCGACGAACGGCAACGACACGGCCGTCGAGTTCAGCGCGAACGTGCTCGGCATCCCCGTCGGCGGGAGCCCGATCGACAGCTCCCAGGTGAACGTCGCGGTCGTGCCGGTCACGGCGCCCGCCACCGACGTGGCGGTGGGGAGCCAGGGGCCGTCGGTCGTGCTGACCCTGCGCCCGCACGGTGAGAAGTTCAGCCGCTTCTCGATCCCGGCCAAGGCCACCTACACCTGGAAGGTCACCGTCGGGCTCGCCAAGAGCTTCCCCTCCAACGACGGCAACCTCACCCTGACGTTCGACACCGGCGGCTACGAGAGCAACCCCTCGCACAGCATCCCCGCCGTCACCTTCCAGGCGAGCCCCGCGATCCGGATCGGCACGATCACGGACCGGTTCGGCGGTGCCACCCAGGTGTCGGCCGCGAAGCCGGCGATCTTCTCGCTCGACGTCGACAACCAGAACGGCGGCGGCCACTACGACAAGTCCCTGCGCACCGAGGTCACCGCGCTCGGGGGCAGTGCCCAGAAGCTGGACCTGTTCGTGTGGATCTCCGGCCGCTGGGTCGACGTCGCGGCCCCGGACCACGTCAACACGTGGCTGCTCCCCGACATCCCGGCCGGTCTCGCCGGGGACCGGACGTACCACTACAAGCTCAAGCTCGCGGTGCCCACGGGCCAGGAGCCCACGACGGCCAAGGTCCTCAACCTGACCGCCAAGACCGCTCTGAGCAGCGGCAACACCAGCGTCATCGCCTCGGCCGGGCGGAACCTCACCGTCCTGCCGGGGGCCCCGGCCACCACGCCGACCGGTAAGCCGTCCGGCCTTCCGGCGGCGACGACCTCCGCCACGCCGACCCCGTCGGCGTCGTCTACGACGAAGAGTCCGGCGGCGCAGGCCACCACGGACGCGCCGCCCGTCAACACCAAGGGCTCCCTCGCCCGCACCGGTGCGAACGGGAGCAACGGCACGCTCGCCGCGGGCGCGGGTGTCCTGGTCGCGCTGGGCGTGGCGCTGGCCTTCCTCGGCCTGCGCCGCCGCCGGAACCTCCAGGGCTGATCCCCTTCGCGTGAGGTGACGTGAAGTGGGTGAAGTGACGTGTACGGAAGCCCCGGCCGGAACCCTCCGGCCGGGGCTTCGTCACGTTCCGCGACGGAGTCACCTCGCTCCGCATAACAACTGACACACGCTCACATCACCGTCGGATCACTCCGATCATCCTCCTTCGCCCGATTACTTCCATTCCACCCCTTTAATCACCTGCGCCAACTACCCCTTTCGGCTTGGAAAAGGCCCCTGGCTCAATTACCGTTCGATAACGCAGCGCGGTCGTCACTGCCGCCGTAGAGGCGGCACCGTGCGCTTGCCGAATCCCGTCCGCGGGAACCGGGGACCCACTACTTGGGGTGAATCGGACCGCCCTCGTCATGAGGCGGCCCGTAGGAGACCTTCCTGCTCCGAACCCGTCAGCTAACCCGGTAGGCGAGAAGGAAGGAAAGGAGAGCGCCACCCGTGGCGTCGAATCACCCTGCCTACGCCCCATCGCCCGAGGCTCCGGAAGCCGGGGAATGGGACGAATGGAGCCCCTCCGCGGACTCCGCCGCTCCGGACCGGAACAGGCACCGGCTTCCCAAGCAGCGTTCCCTCGCCCGTGGTTCGACCGTACTGAGCGTCGCGGCCGTGGCCGCGATGGGCGCGGGCGGTATGGCGGCGGCCGCCGACAAGTCGCCGGTGCCGATCTCCCTCCCGGACCTGCCCGACCTGCCGGACACCCCGTCGGCCGACCCGGACCCCGCGCCGGCGACGGCGGCGTCCGCCACCCCGGCCGGCGCCACCACGCCCACCTGGTCGGCGGACGCGGGCGAGACGCTGCGCCTGCGCATCCTCGACCACGTGGCCCAGGAGCGGGACGCGGCGGACCGCGCGGCGCGCGACGCCGCCGCCGGCGAAGCGGCGGCGACGGCCGCCAAGGAGGCCGCGGCGCAGAAGGTGCGCGACGCGGCGGCCGCGGCGAAGGCGGAGGCCGCCGCCAAGAAGCAGGCGGCGGAGGCCGCGGCGGCGAAGGCCGAGGCGGAACGCCTCGCCGTGCTCGCGGCCTCGTACACCAAGCCGGTCGCCTCGTACTCGCTCACCGCGAGCTACGGGCAGTCCAGCTCCCTGTGGGCCAACACCCACACCGGCCAGGACTTCGCGGCCCCCACCGGCACGCCGGTCGCCGCGATCCACAGCGGCACCATCACCTCGGCGGCGTGGGCGGGCTCGTACGGCTACCGCGTCATCCTGACGCTCGATGACGGCACCGAGATCTGGTACTGCCACCTCTCCACCATGGTGCGGACCTCGGGCAAGGTCGGCACGGGCGACACCATCGGCCGCGTCGGCGCCACCGGCAACGTCACCGGGCCGCACCTGCACATCGAGGTCCGCCCGGGCGCGGGCGACCCGATCGACCCGACGTCCTGGCTGCGCGGCCACGGCGTCGACATCTGACGGACGACGCCCCACGGACCACCCGCAAAACCCGACGGCCCCGGTGACCCCCCGCACCAGGGCCGTTGGCATGTTCTGTTCCGTGCCGCCCGGGACCGCTACGACAGGTCGACGATGTCCTCGGCGTAGAGCGTCTCCAGCGGCCGCGGGCCGATGTACTGCTGGCAGTTGCACGGCCGGGCCTCGTACGAGACGGGCTTCTTCTCCGCGTCCCACGCGGTCGGCGCCTGCACCACCTCGTGGCACTTGCCCTGCTTGTCGTGCTTGGCCAGATGGTGCGTGCAGCCGCAGATCGCCTCCGGCGGCCGGTTCGCCGCCTGCAGCGCCCGCTGCTTCTCGCCCTCGGCGGAGATCAGTTCGACCTTCCGCTCGTGCCGCGTGCGCATGGCGTGCCGGAACCGGTTCCCCCACCAGCCGCCGCCCGACAGGACGACCCACGCAATGGCCCACACATACCAGCCCACGACCGACCGCCCCCATCCTCCGCTGCCCTGCCCGCACCGCATATGGCGCGCGGTTGCATCGTAGTGGCCCCACCCCCGCCGATCACCGGGGCGTGGCACCCCCTTGACCCCACTCTTACCGCCGCCGGGTCAGGCGGTGCCCGGTCTGCCCTCGCGCTGGACGAGATCCCGCAGAGTCGCGGGTGTGCGCCAGGGCTCCCCTGCGCCGGCGCTGCGGTGACACATGCGGTGGCAGTTCGAGCACAGCAGTGCGAGGTCATCGAGCGACGTCACCGTCTCCCCCGAAGCGTGGAGAGGAACGACGTGGTGCACTTCGACGTATCCGTCGCCCAGCGTTCCGTACGTCCTGGCGAAGTTGAAGGAGCACACCTCGCAGCTCAGGTCCCCGCCCGAATCAAGGACCTTCTGGATCTTCCGCCTGCGCAGCCTCGGATCACGCTCACGCACCCGGTGCAGTCGCGCCAGCAGGCGGCCTTCGGGCGCGTCCGGACTCTCGTCGTCGGCGTCCCCGCCGGGAGCCACGGGCAGCAACGTTCCTTCAACAGCCGCGACGCGCAGCCGTTCGGCGGCAGCATGCATTTCCGCCGGGCGTGCAAGGAACGCTGCGATGACCTCCTTGTCGAGTCTGCCGCCACGCGTGGGCACCCCGGGGTAGGAGGGATGGGCGCTGGCCAGATCGGTTGTCTTCCGGCTCACGCTCCCGGTGGTCCTGAACCGCTCTCCCCTGATCGCGGCGGGGTGAAGGGGAAGGACCTGGAGGAGATCGGAGAGGTCCATGACGCGCAGGTCGTTCTCGCGGAGCTCCTTCCACCCGTTGTCGACGACCAGGTCGCATGCGAGGAGGAGCTCGTCCCACTGCCAGTCAGGGTTCCGCATGAGCCATATCGTATGAGTGTTCGCGTTAGCGCGTCGGCTTCAACTCGCTGCGGTTGCAAGGCAAGGGCAGGACATCCGTCCGTTACCCGGGGCTGGGAAACGGACGCAGTCCACGAACTCCACCTTCCTACGGGTAACCCGGTCTGCCGCAGTGTTCGCCGTAGGGGGTGGGGGCGCCGCACCAGCAGGGGGCGGTGCGCGGTGGGGGCCAGGGGGTGGCGTGGCCGCGGGCGGCCAGGGAGGTGGCGTAGGCCGCGGGAAGGGACGGGGTGGCCGGCGGGAGGGACTGGGTGCGGGCGTAGGCCTCGTACGTGGGGAGGGTGGCGGTGACGACGCCGAGGTGCGGGGCGCCGGTGGCGGAGAGGGCGTGCAGGGCCTGTTCGACGCTGCGCAGGTGCTCGGGGTAGCTGCCGTAGTCCGCGGCGAAGACCGGGTACCGGGTGAGCAGCGCGATGAGTTCCGCCTCCGGCCAGTACAGGACGGCCAGCGGGTAGGGGCGGGAGAGGGCGGCCCGGTGGTCGGCCAGTTCGGCGCGGAGGCGTTCGATCTCGCGGCGGACCTCGGCGGGGTCGTCGGACCCCAGCGACCAGAGGCGCTTGGGGTCGTGCAGCTCGTCGAGCGTGACGGGGGCGCTGTGGACGTAGTCGGCGAGGTGGTCCCGGTCGTCGTGGGCCTCGCCGAGGAGCCGGCGGACGCGGTGCCGGGTGATGAGGATCCTGCGGGCCTCGTACGTGACCTCGTCCGGGGAGAGGAAGTGGTCGGTGGCGTCCTCGAGCCACGCGGCGGCGGCCGGCAGGTCGTCGTGCACCTCGAACGTCTCGCCGATGATCTGCCACGGCGGCAGGCTCGCCGGCGCCTGCGCGCGGACCATCACGGCCAGTTCGCGCGCCGCCTGCTCGGCGCCGGTGTCCCACAGGGCGGAGACCTTGAGCGCCTGGACCAGGGCCGGGTTCGAGACGGGGTCGGGGGGCGGGTCCGAGGGAGGGTCCGAGGCGGGGTTGAGGAGTTCGTCGTAGAGCGGCAGGGCCTCGGCCGGGAGCTCGGCCAGGATCCACTGCGCGGCGGCGGCGAGGAGCAGCTCCTCGCGGTCGTCGGGGTACTCCAGGACTTTCCGCAGGAGCCGCTCGGCCTCGGCGGCATGTTCGCGCTGCTCGGACATGGTTGGACGCTACTGCGATGTTCCGGCGCGGGCCAGAGTGCGGGTGGGGCGCGGACCGGGCGCAGGGGAGCGCCGGGTGGGTCAGATGTTCGGGCCGCCGTAGGGCGGCTGCTGCTGGGCGTACGGCTGCGCGTAGGTCTGAGCTTGGGTGTGGGTGTGGGTCTGCGGTTGGGGTTGGGCGTACGGCTGCGTCTGGGGTTGGGCGTGGGGGTGCTGCTGCGCCGGGACCGGTTGCTGCGTCCCGTAGTGCTGGCCGTACGGGCGTTGCGGGTACGGCCCGTGCTGCTGCCACTGGCCCCAGACGGGCGGTGCCGCGGGCGCGGGGCGGGTGGCCCAGGCGGCGTGGGTCAGCGCGGGCTGGGCGACGTCCTTGCGCTGCCACAGGTGGTGGAGCAGCTCCTGCTCGCGGGCCGCGAAGTGCGGCCCGGCGGTGCCGCGGCGGGCGGCGGCGCGGAGGAACGCGAGATGGGTCGCGAAGGCGATGTACTCGCGAACGGTGCGGCCGGCCGCGTCGCCGTGCGCCCGGCGGGCGGCGGCACGCGCCACGCTGCGGGCCTTCATCGAGGCCAGGACGACGGGCTCCGGCGGGGTCAGCCAGCCGGCCATCGCGTAGACGGGCAGCTGCGTGCGGATGGTGTGCAGCTCCTTCGACCGCGACCAGACGGCGAGCCACACCACGAGCGCGAAGACCGGGATCATGATCGCGCCGTACATCGCCAGGAAGCCGAGCGGGGGGAGGGACGCCGAGCTGTTCCAGATGCCGTGCAGGAGCATCGCGAGCAGCCAGCCGCCGACCGGGGCGAGCCAGCGCCAGCGGCGGCCGGGCCGGGTCATGGCGGCGATCGCGAAGCCGGTGCCGGTCATCGCCGTGAAGAGGGGGTGCGCGAAGGGCGTCATCACGACCCGGACGAAGAAGGTCGCCGCGGTGGAGGACTGCAGGCCGGAGGAGCCGTAGGCCTGGTCCTCACCGAAGGCCGAGCCCAGGTAGAGGATGTTCTCGGTGAAGGCGAAGCCGGTGGCGGTGAGGCCGGCGATCACGATGCCGTCGACGACGCTCTCGAAATGTCTGCGCCGGAAGAGGAAGAGCAGCAGGATCGCGGCGCCCTTCGCCGTCTCCTCGACGAGCGGGGCGACGAAGGTCGCGCCCCAGGTGTCGGTCTGGGACGGGCTCGCGGTGAAGGTCGTCGCGAGGAGTTCGGTGGCGTACTCGTTCGCCAGTATCGCCACCAGGGTCGCGGCGCACGCACCCCAGGAGAAGGCGAAGACCAGGTTCTTCCACGGACTCGGCTCGACCCGGTCGAGCCAGACGAACGCCCAGATCAGCAGCGGCACCGGCAGGATCGACAGGGCGAGCCCGACGAAGAACCCCTCCGTGCCTATCTGCTGCCGCACCAGCGCCAGGATGATCACGCCGCACAGCGCGAGCAGCGTGAAGAGGGCCCCGGCGCGTACCGCCTTGCTCTCCCAGAAGGCGCGGCGCGGCTTGTAGTGCCACTGCTCGGGAGCGGTCGGGACGGCGGTGAACTCGGGCGCCTGCTGAGCGTGGTCGGGGTACTCGGGGACCGGGTGGTCCGAGGAGTCGGGCGAATGCGAGTACGAGGACACCAGTCGACAGTACGGGGGAGACGAGATGTGCGCGATGCCCTTCCCATTACGTCTTCGCCCGCGGTCCGATCCAGGCCGTTTCGGATTCCGCTTAGCTCCCACCAGGGGTTAGCGGCGAGTGAAGAGCAGGTCGTGGACGACGTGGTCCTTGGCCAGTCCCTGCCGCTCGAACTTGGTCATGGGACGGAATTCGGGACGCGGGGCGTAACCGTCGCCGTACTGGTTGACGAAATCCGGGCTGTCGGAAAGCACCTCCAGCATCTGTTCCGCATACGGTTCCCAGTCGGTCGCGCAGTGCAGCGTCGCGCCGGGGCGCAGGAGCGGTGCGACGAGGGTCAGGAACGCGGGCTGGATCATCCGGCGCTTGTGGTGCTTGGCCTTGGGCCACGGGTCCGGGAAGTAGATCCGCAGCCCCGCGAGGGAGGCCGGCGGGAGCATGTCGCGGAGCAGCACGATCGCGTCGCCGTTGGCGACCCGGACGTTCGTCAGGCCGTACTGGTCGGCCAGGTTCAGCAGGTTGCCCTGGCCGGGGGTGTGCACGTCGACGGCGAGGATGCCGGTGGCCGGGTCGTCGGCGGCCATCCGCGCGGTAGCGTCGCCCATCCCGAAGCCGATCTCCAGGACGACGGGCAGGTCCGGGTCCCCGAAGAGCTCGCCGAGGTCGAGGGGCGAGCCGTCCAGCTCCACGCCCCACTCCGCCCAGTGCCGCTCCAGCGCGCTCGCCTGGGCGTCGGTGACGCGGCCGCGGCGGGCGTGGAACGTCCGGATGCGGTGCTCCTCGCGGGAGCCCGCCGGGTCCGGCGCCGGGCCCTCGGGGAACTTCACCGGCCGGGCGGCGCGCTTGGCCCGGGCAGCCGCCGCGGGGTCGACCGCGTCGGGCGCGGCCGAGGCGGGGGTGGCCGATTCCGGGGTGGCCGACCCGGGGGTGGTCGATCCGGGGGTGGCGGCGGGAGCGGCGGCCGTCTCGGGAGCGGCGGTCGCGGGGGTGCTGGGGGGAGTGGGTGAGCTAGACACGATGGGGTGATTCTACGGGCGTGGCGAAGCCACCCACCCCGGCTGACGGAGCCACCCGCCCTGGCCGACGGAGCCACCCGCCCCGGCCGACGGAGCCTGCCGGCCCCGACGGCGAAGGTCTCCCGGCCCTCTCCGCCCTGGCCTGGGCGCCGTCGTCCCGTCCCGTGGGCCGCGGCCGGCCGACCCTCCGCTACGCCGCCTGCAGCGTCGCCAGCGCCGACAGGGCCCGCCGGGCCACCTCGCGGCCGATCGGCAGGGACGCCGTCGCGGCGGGCGAGGGCGCGTTGAGGACGTGGACGAAGGGGCCGGAGCCGCCGAAGAGGAAGTCGTCGACCAGGGTGCCGTCACGGAGCACCGCCTGGGCGCGGACGCCCGCGGCGGCCGGTATGAGGTCGGACGGGCGCAGCGCGGGCAGCAGCCGCTGCGCGGCGGCGGTGAAGGCGCGCTTGGACAGCGAGCGGTGGATCTCGCCGATCTCGTACCGCCAGTGGCGGCGGGCGATCCGCCACGTGCCGGGGTAGCCGGCGACCTCCGCCACGTCCCGTGCGCGGAACGTGCGGCGGTGGTAGCCCTCGCGGGCCGTCGCCGGGACCGCGTTGGGGCCGAGGTGGACCCCGCCGTGCACGTCACGGGTGAGGTGGACGCCGAGGAACGGGAAGGCCGGGTCGGGGACCGGGTAGACCAGGCCGCGGACGAGGCCCGTGCGGGACGGTTTCAGCTCGTAGTACTCCCCGCGGAAGGGGATGATCCGCATCCCGGGCTCGTCGCCCGCCAGCCGGGCCACCCGGTCGCACTGCAGACCCGCGCAGTTCACCAGGGTCTTCGTGCGGATCTCGCCGGTGGTGGACTCGACGACGATCCCGGCGCCGTCGGGCCCGGAGCCGGTGGTGCGGGTGATCGCGCGGACCTCGGCGCCGTACCGGATCCGGGCGCCCGCGTCGGTGGCGAGCCGGGCCAGGGTCGCGGCCACCGCGCCGTAGTCGCAGATGCCGGTGGAGCCGACATGGATGGCCGCCAGGCCGGCCGCCTCCGGTTCGTACTCCTGGATCTGGGCGGGGCCCAGCTCGCGCACCGCGAGGCCATGCTCCCGGCCGCGCTGGACCAGGGCGTGCAGCCGGGGCAGCTCGTCCCGCTCCGTCGCGACGATGAGCTTGCCGGTGATCTCGTGCGCGATGTCGTGCTCCGCGCAGAACTTCGCCATCTCGGCGGAGCCCTGGAGCGCGTAGCGCGCCTTGAGCGACCCCGGGGGGTAGTAGATCCCGCTGTGGATCACCCCGCTGTTGCGGCCGGTCTGGTGCCGGGCGGGGCCGGGCTCCTTCTCCAGGACCGTCACGCGGGTGCCGGGCGCGGCGCGGGTCAGCGCGTAGGCAGTGGACAGGCCGACGATGCCCGCCCCGATGACGACGACGTCGTTCACGTCATCGGCGTACGGTCCCATGCCACCTCCCCGGCTCCGCGTGCCTGACCGGCCTGACCGGACGGCCGGCCGCCCCCATCATGGGCCCCCGCATGACTCCCCTTCATGAAGCCCCTGCCATGAAGCACCTCCCATGGGGCCCCGCCGCACGGCGCCGGAGCCTCATCCGAAGACATCCCCATCATGAACTGGCCCACTGACAATCCCTGCAAACCCTTGTGGGACAAGGTGTCCGGCGTACGGACGCCGCCCGGGACCGCAGGGCGGCCCGCGGACGGCTCCGGTTGCCGCTTACCGCTTCCCCACCGCTCCGGCTACGAGCCGGGCGGCGTCACGCCGGGGCCGCCAGCAGCGGCCGGGCCCGTTCCCGCAGCTCGACGACGCGCGGCTCGTTGCCGTACGGCTCCAGCCGGTGCAGCAGGTCGCGGACGTACTCCGTGGTGCGCGCGGACGAGATACGCCCGGCGACCTCGACGGCCTTGGTCCCCGCGGCACAGGCCGCGTCCAGGTTCCCCGACTCGAGCTCGGCGACGGCGGACACGACGAGGCGCAGGCCGTGCGAGCGGACGTACTCCTCCGTGGGCCGGGCCAGCGCCTGCTCGGTGAACCGCTGCACCTGGCGCGGCACCTTCAGGTCGCGGTAGCACTCGGCGGCGTCGGCGGCGAGCCGGTCGTAGGAGTAGAAGCCGAGCCAGGCGGGATCGGCGTCGCCGTCCCGGGAGCGCTCCAGCCAGGACTCCGCCGCGGCGAGCGACGTGGCACACGCGGCGGCCTCGCCGGCCTTGGCGTGCGCGCGGGCCTCGACGAGCTGGAAGAAGCTCATCGTCCGGGCGGTGGCGAGGCCCCGGTTGCGTTCCAGGGCCGCCTGGGCGAGGTCGACGCCCTCGTCGGCGAAGCTCCGGTACGTGGCCTGCAGCGACATCGACGCCAGGACGTAGCCGCCCAGCGGGACGTCGGCCGCCGCGCGGGCCAGCCGCAGGGCCTGGATGTAGTAGCGCTGCGCCGCCTCCTGCTGGCCGGTGTCGAAGGCCATCCACCCGGCGAGCCGGGTGAGTTCAGCGGTGGCGCCGAAGAGCGAGCGGCCGACCTCGTCGCTGTACGAGCCGAGCAGCAGCGGCGCCGCCTCGACCCGCAGGCACTCGGGGACCATGCCGGAGCGCCAGTCGCCGCCGCCGTACTTCGAGTCCCAGCGGCGGGCGTCGTCGGCGGCCTCGCGCAGCTTCGCCACGTCCGAGTGCCCGACGTGGGCGGTGCCGGGCGCGGGGGCGTCGCGCGCCACCAGGGCGTCGGCCGGGGTGATCAGCCACCGCGAGGCGGGCGTCACGTAGGCGCTGACGGCGAAGGAGCCGGCCAGGCTCTGCCAGATGCCGGTGCCGCCGGCACCGCGGCGGCCTGCCAGGTCGAGCCGCCACAGGTCGGTGGCGGACTTCACCGCCTCGCCGACGTCGCGCGGGAAGGCGAGCCCGACCTCGGGCGCCGGGTCGGCGTCCGCGAGACCGATCTCGTGCAGCGGGACGGGACGGCCGAGCTTGCTCGCTATCGCCGCGGCGATGAGGTGGGGCGCGGCGCCCTGCGGGACCATGCCCTTGCTGACCCAGCGGGCCACCGAGGTCTTGTCGTAGCGGAGGGTCAGGCCCCGTTGCGCGCCCAGGTCGTTGACCCGGCGGGCGAGGCCCGCGTTACTGATGGCGGCCAGGGCGAGAAGGGTGCCGAGCTTTTCGTTCGGCCCGCGATGTTCCTTGTTCACTGCGGTTCACCTCGCGATGCCGCTGGGTGCGGGCCGGACGGCCCGGTCGGTTCTCGGGGGGTCGCTCGGGGGGTCGGTGGTAACGGAGCCCTGGGCGGGAACCGGTGCGGGGGCGGGGGGCGGCGGTGGCTGCCTCCCGGGAGAGCACAGCATGGCCACTCCTCGTCGGAGCCGGGAATGGAGGGCGTGCCGGGAAGGGAGGGCTTGCCGGGGTCGTCGAGCCGGTCGAGCCGTCCGGACACACGGGGGCCGCGCACGTGGACCACGCCCTTGCCACCCCCTCGACACAAAGAACGGCCGTCCCAGCCCCTCTGGTGGAGGCTGCGATGTCTATGGAGCCCGATTCGGCCAATGTCGCGGACAAATCGGACCCCGAGATGCCAGGACGCTCGCTACTCGGGTACACCCAGCGTAGTTCGCCGCATCCCGACCGTTAAGAGGCCTGTCCCGGATGGCGAGATTGCAGCCCCCAAAAAGTGCCCGTGCTCCCGGTATATGTGGCTGTGCGCCCACCCGTGCGCTCTGTGCGGCCCAGATCGGGAGCGCTTCCATGGACGGGTGGGTCGGCCCGTGGCCTCGACAAGCGGCAATGGCAAGAGACGGCGGGCCAGGGGGCTCCGCCGCCACAATCCCCGCGGGCGGCGGACCGGTCCGGGAGGCGTGCGGACGCCTCCCGGACTGTCATTCCCCCGCGGCTTATGTCGTCTATGTACACCACCTCTACCGCGCATCCGTCGACCGGCATATCAACTCCGGCATGTGCCAATCACTTTGGCGTGAAACCGACGTTTGGCTTCCCGCGGACGACCCGGCGCTCCTCCCTGCGCCCATGCGCCTCCTTGTGCGCCGTGCCATGGCAGCATGTTCCTCAGGCGGAGCGGCAGTTCGCATGCCGCGCGGCCAGTGGTCCACGGCCTGTGGAGGCGGCGATGCGGTGGTTGGTGGGGTGGAGCAGTGCCGCGGCAGGATCACTTCCGGGCACGTCGGCCCGTACGGTCCTGCCGGTTGGCGCGCAACTCCTGTGGGGCGGACCGGACCCGCTCTGGGCGGTCGGCGACTGGCGTCCTGACGAGGTCAGGGTGATCGACGCCGAGACCGGCGCCGCGTTTCCCGGCAGCGCCTACTCCGGATACTCCGGATCGGGTTCGCGATCGGGATCCGGCGCGGCCCACGGAAGCAACGGCTACGGGGGCGGCAGCAACGACTACAACGGCGGCCGCGGCAACGGCAACGGCCACCGCGGCGCCGGCGGCTACGGCGACAGCAACGGCAGTACCTACGGCGGCGGCCGCGGCAGCGGCTACGGCAGCAGCCACCCCGCCATCGCCAGGATCGCCATCCTCGGACGCTGCCACGCCAGCGACGCCCAGCTGCGCGTCGGGCTCTTCGCCGCCCGCGGCGGCGCCCTGCGCCACCTCACCGCGTGGCCGGGCAGCTACACCGCCGTCCTCCAACTCGGCCGCCGCATCACGATCCTGGGCGACCTCGCCGGCGCCCGGCCCGTCTTCCACACCCGCTGGGCGGGCGGCACCGCCTTCGCGACGGCCGCCCTGCCGCTCGCGGACCTCATCGAGGCGGGGCTCGACGTCACCCACCTCGCCGCCACCCTCGCCTGCCCGGACTCGCCCGAGGCGCTCGGCGACGGAACGCCGTACCTCGGCGTCCGCCGGGTGCCGCCGGGCCACGCCCTCATCCTGCGCGACGGCGTCCCCGAGATCAGCGGCTACGAGGCGACGGCGTCGCTCGCCGTCGGCAACCAGACCTCCGCCTCCGACACCGAAGCGGCGATCACCGGGGTCCGCGACGCCCTCGTGGACGCCGTCCGGGCCCGGCTCGCCCAGCCGCGCTTCATCCCCGACGAGGGCGAGGCGCCGTCCCCCGGCATCGGCGCGGACCTGTCAGGGGGCAGCGCCTCCGCCACCCTCGCGCTGCTCGCCGCCGGGCTGCCGGGCATGCCCGGCACCCCGCTCGGCCACGGCTCCTCGGCGGGCCAGCGGCTGCTGGCCGTCACCTTCAACGACCTGGCGGGCGGCGGGCTGCAGTCCCGCGACGCGGAACTCGAACGGGCCAGGGCCATGGCCAGCGACCCCCGGCTGCACCACGTGGTGGTGCCCGGCGGCGCCGAGGCGCTCCCGTACGCCGACCTCGCCTCCGGTCCGCTGACCGACGAGCCGGGACCGTCCCTCATCACGGCCGAGCGCCACCGCCGGCGGCTCGCCGCGGGCGGCGCCGACCACCTCGTGGGGCACGGCGCCCGCCAGGTGCTCGACGCGCACCCGGCGCGCCTCGCCGACCTGCTCCTGGACCGGCACCGCCGCCACATGCTCCGTCCGGTGGCCGCGCTCGCCGCGGCGGACGGCCCGACGGGCCGCTCCGTCCTCGTCCCCTTCACCGTCTACCGCGCGGCGCGCCGGCTGGCCCGCACGCCCTACCAGCAGGGTGTGCAGGACGCCGCCGCCCGGCTGCTGCGGGGCGACTTCGGCTACGGCTACGGATCCACGGGGGCGTCCGGCAAGGGCTTCGGCCCGGGCCACGGCTCGCGCTCCGACGCGGGCTCCGGCGCCGCGCTCGACGCCTCGCTCGCCGCGCTGGCCTGGGTGCGGCCGGGCCCGGCGGCGCGCTGGCTGACGGGCGAGGCGCTGGCCGAAGTATCGGTTCGCCTCCAGGAGGCGGCGTCCCGGCCGGGCCCGGTGTCGCGCCCGGGCGAGCTGCGCGCCCGCGCCGCCCTGACCCGGCACGCGGCCGACCACCGCGTCTTCGAGCAGGCCGTCGAGGTGCGCAGCCAGCGGCTGCACGCCCCCTTCCTCGACAACCAGGTCGTCCGCGCCTGCCGGGCGCTGCCCGAGCCGCTGCGCGTGCAGCCCGGGGCGCGGGTCTCGGTGCTGCGCGCGGTGCTGGCCGGCTCCGGGATCCGCGAGCTGCCACCGGGCTGGGGCGCCAACTCGCACGTCTCGACGGCGGCCGCGTTCCGCACCGGGCTGCGGTCCTCCGTCGACGACCTCATCGAGCTGTTCGACACCCCGCTGCTCGCCGACGCCGGGCTCGTCGAGGCCCGCGTCGTCCGCCAGGCCCTGCGGGCCGCCGCCGACGGGGAGGCGCTCCCGCTGGACGGGCTCGGCGAGCTCGTCGCGACGGAGGTCTGGCTGCGCCGGCTGCTGGCCCGGCGGGGCTCGTGCTGGACGGGGACGGACGCTCCCGAGCAGCGCGCGGTGGCGGGCGGGGTGCGCCGGCTCACGATGTGATGAGGAGGGTCGCCGGGGCGTGACCTGCGGGCGACCGTGGACCGGCCGCCGATCATGACCCGCCCGGGACCGTGACCTGTTGTCAGTGCGATGCCCGACAATGATGGACAGGGCCGATGGCGGCGCATCGCCATGGGCGGGGGAACGGTGCGGGGGAAACTCCGGCGACCAAATCCGGAGACCGGTCCAGAGGCCAACTCCGGCGACCAACTTCAGAGACCAACTCCAGCGACCAACTTCAGAGGACTTGTCATGGCGGTGTGGGACGACCTGGTCGGCCAGGACGCGGTGGCGGCGCAGCTGTCCGCGGCCGCGCGGGACGCCGACGCCCTGGTGACGGCCCATGCGGCGGGCGCGAAGGGCGCGGAGCTGCCGACGGCGTCCAAGATGACGCACGCCTGGCTGTTCACCGGCCCGCCCGGCTCCGGCCGCTCCACCGCCGCCCGCGCCTTCGCGGCGGCGCTGCAGTGCACGAGCCCGGACCGGGCACTGGGCGGCGTGCCGGGCTGCGGGTTCTGCGACGGCTGCCACACGACGCTGATCGGGACGCACGCGGACGTCGAGATCGTCCGGACGGACCTGCTGTCGATCGGCGTGAAGGACACCCGTGACCTGGTGCGGCGCTCCGCCATGTCGCCGGCGGGCGGCCGCTGGCAGGTGATCCTGCTGGAGGATGCCGACCGCCTCACCGAAGGTGCGGGGAACGTGCTGCTGAAGGCGGTTGAGGAGCCCGCGCCCCGTACCGTCTGGCTGCTGTGCGCCCCCTCGGTCGAGGACGCGCTGCCGACCATCCGCTCCCGCTGCCGGCTGCTGAGCCTGCGGACCCCGCACGTCGACGCGGTGGCCGACGTCCTGGTGCGGCGGGACGGGATCGACCCGCAGCTGGCCGCGACGGTCGCGCGGGCGACGCAGGGCCACATCGGACGGGCCCGCCGGCTCGCCACCGACGAGCAGGCGCGGGCGCGGCGGGCGACCGTGCTGCGGGTGCCGCTCCGGGTCGAGGACGTGGGCGGCTGCCTGAAGGCGGCGCAGGAGCTGGTGGACGCGGCGTCGGACGACGCCAAGCAGGTCGCCGAGGACGTGGACGGCAAGGAGACCGAGGAGCTGCGGGCCGCGCTCGGGGCGTCGGCGGGCGCCGGCAGCCGGATGCCGCGCGGCACGGCGGGCGCGATGAAGGACCTCGCGGACCGCCAGAAGCGCAGATCGACCCGTACCCAGCGGGACACGCTGGACCTGGCCCTCATCGACCTGGCCGGCTTCTACCGGGACGTGCTCGCGGTGCAGGTCGGCTCGAAGGTCGGCATCGCGAACGTCGAGGCGCGCGACGCGATCGAGCGCATCGCGTCCTCGTCCCGCCCGGAGAACTCGCTGCGCCGGATCGAGTCGATCCTGGCGTGCAGGCAGGCGCTGGAGCGGAACGTGGCGCCGCTGCTGGCGGTGGAGGCGATGACGCTGGCGCTGCGAGCAGGCTGAGAGGGCAGGAGCGCCCTCTTCATTCGGACCATGTGCGCGCTGAGGTTCCCTTGGTGCGTTCGGGTGGTGGAAGCCGGGTGACCGTAACGCCGCCCGCCGACCCGCCGTGCCTCGTTGCAGGCTGCTGACAGTGCCGCCGGAGCCCACCCGGGGGCCGCAGTCGTCCCCGAGGTGGTCCGTACCGTGGCTGATGCCGTCCTGTTCACGCTTCTCCTGCTCAGCACCGCCGCCGCGCTGGTGCTCATGCGCTCGGCGCTGCGCCACTGGTGGTCGGAGCGGTGCGGCCGCGTCTACGAGCTGTCGCAGAACCGCCTCGGCACGACGTTGCGGGTCGCCGCCGCGGGCGCGGCCGCCCTGGCGGCGGTCGCCGTGGGCGTCCCGCTGCTGTCGGGCGGCGGGGGCGGCGGCACGGCACCGGCGGTCGCCGCCGACCTCCCGCTGCCCGCGCCCGCCAGTGCGCCGGCCCGCGCGCCCGCGCCGCCCGAGTCGTGGTCGGCGCCGCCCCGGACGCTCTCCCGCCCGTCGGGCGGCGTTCTGCAGGAGCTCGCCGACGGCACGCGCGTCTGGACGCCTCCGCAGTACTCGTACCCGCGCTCCGCGAAGGTGTCCTTCCCCGTGGTGGTCGCCCAGGTCGGCGCCGCCGACCAGCAGGAGCAGCAGATCTACGCGGGCTTCGCCGCCCAGGTCCAGCGCGGCACGGCCGATCCGTTCCTCGTCGTCCTGCCGCGCGACTGCGCCGCCGCTGGACCCGACCTCCGCGCCGTCGCCCACCACTACCGCACCCTGACGGTCCGGTCGGCCCGCGCGATCCTGGGCGTCGGCGACCGGGCGGCGTGCGCGGTCCGCGAGGCGTTCGCCCACCCCGACCGCTACCGCGCGGTCGCCGGGGTCTCGGGCACGTACGAGAACGTCGACGTCCCGTCCCCGGCCGGTCGCCGCAGCCTCGCGATCCTCCTCGCCTACGGGGCCGGGGCCGGGTCGTCCGGGTCCGGGGCCGGCGAGGCTGCCGAGCGCGACTCGGCCCGCAAGCTCCGTACGGCGCTGCGGGCGCGCACCGGTGAGGTGCGCGTCATCAGCGGTGTGGCCGGCAGCCGTGAACTCTTCGCGCGGGTCGCCGGCTACCTGACGGAGAAGGTCGACGGGCCGGAGCGCCCGTAGCAGGGCAGGGTCCACTCCTTAGGTGCAAGAAATCCGACAAATAGCCCATCGGGAGGCGGTGCGGCCCGCCCCGACTCCGCCGGGACGGTTACGCTCGCGATCACCCGACGGGAGGGCCCGAGCCGCCGATGAACTCCAAGAGTCAGCTCAGAAATCAGCTCAGACGTCCGCTCAGAAGCCCGTTCCGCGCCCCCGCCGTCGTGCTGGCGGTGGCGGGCCTGCTGCTCTCCGGATGCGACAGCGGCGGCTCGGGCCACAGCGCGGCCGCCTCCACCACCGCGTCCAAGTCGCTCGGCCCGCTCCCGTCGGTCAGCGCCGACCTGGCGCCGTACTACGGCCAGAAGCTGAACTGGCATGCGTGCGGCGTCCCCGGCTTCGAGTGCGCGACGATGAAGGCTCCGCTGGACTACGCGCACCCCGCCGTGGCCGACGACCTGAAGCTGGCCGTCGCCCGCAAGAAGGCCGCCGGGCCCGGCGCGCGGCTCGGCTCGCTCCTGGTCAACCCCGGCGGGCCGGGCGGCTCGGCGATCGACTACCTGCAGTACGCGGCGCTCGGCTACCCCGCCCCGGTCACCTCCCGCTACGACATGGCGGCCATCGACCCGCGCGGCGTCGCCCGCAGCGAGCCCGTCACCTGCCTCACGGACGCGCAGATGGACGCGTTCACCGCCGTCGACACGACCCCCGACGACGCGGCGGAGACCGACAAGCTCGTCGCCGCCGACACCGGCTTCGCGGCCGGCTGCGCGAAGCGCTCCGCCAAGCTCCTCGGCCACGTCTCGACGGTCGAGTCGGCGCGCGACATGGACGTCCTGCGGGCCCTGCTCGGCGATGACAAGCTCACCTACGTCGGCAAGTCCTACGGCACCTTCCTCGGCGCCACCTACGCCGGGCTCTTCCCGCAGCGCGTCGGCCGGCTGGTGCTCGACGGCGCGATGGACCCCGCGGTCCCCGCCCTCGACAGCAGTCGCACCCAGGCGGGCGGCTTCGAGACGGCCTTCACGGCCTTCGCCGACGACTGCGTGCAGCGCACCGACTGCCCCCTGGGCACCAAGAGCGCCGCCGACGCCGGCAGCCGCCTCGACGAGCTCTTCCGCACCCTCGACGCCAAGCCGCTCACCACCGGCCAGGCCCGCCCCCTCACCGAGGCGCTCGGCACCACCGGCGTGATCTCCGCCATGTACGACGAGGGCTCGTGGCCGTCGCTGCGTGCCGCCCTGACCCAGGCCCAGCAGGGCGACGGGGCGGGTCTCCTCAAGCTCTCCGACGAGTACTACGAGCGCGACGCCAACGGCAAGTACTCGAACCTCATGGCCGCCAACGCCGCCGTCAACTGCCTCGACCTCCCCCCGGCGCTCTCCTCCCCGGCAGACGTCGAGCGCGCCCTCCCGTCCTTCCGCTCCACCTCCCCGCACTTCGGCACGGGCCTGGCCTGGGCCAGCCTCATCTGCGGCTACTGGACGGTCCCGGCCACCGGGAAGCCGGAGCGCATCGAAGCCGCGGGCGCGGCCCCGATCCTCGTCGTCGGCACCATCCGCGACCCCGCCACCCCGTACTCCTGGGCCCAGTCCCTCGCCTCCCAGCTCACCTCCGGCCACCTCCTCACCTACAACGGCGACGGCCACACGGCCTACGGCCGCGGATCCGACTGCGTCGACACCGCCGTGAACCTCTACCTCCTCGAGGGCACCACCCCACCGAAGAACAAAAAATGCGACTGACCACCCCACCCCCGCTGACCTGCGTTTTCCCCTAGATCCACCCCTGCACGGAGCACCCCCCGGAACCCTGTAGACTTGGCGCCGCTGCTCCCGCCACACTGGCCGAGCGCAGCGTGCCGCCTTAGCTCAGCTGGCCAGAGCAACGCACTCGTAATGCGTAGGTCTCGGGTTCGAATCCCGAAGGCGGCCCCATAGGAGAAGTCCCGGTCAGCTTGCTGGCCGGGACTTCTTCGTTGTGCGGGGTGGTTCCGCGGGGGCTGGGTCAGGTTTGGGTGGCGTAGACGATGAGGTTGTCCACGGGGTGGCCGTTCGGGTCCATGGAGCCGTCGCAGGTGATGAGGCGGAGGGTGGGGGTCGGGGTGGGGGTGTAGACCTTCTGGGTGGGGAAGGACTTCTTGCTGACCGTCTCTGTGGTGGTCACCGTGAAGTGCGTGGTCTTGCCGTTGGTGCCGGTGATGGCGATGTCGGCGCCTTTTTTGATCTTTTGCAGGTCGTGGAAGACGGCCTTGCCGTAGCGCGTGTTGTTGTGGCCGATGACCACCGAGGCTCCGCGCTCGCCCGGTACCGCGCTGTTCACGTACCAGCCGGCCGTCATGCCCTGGTCGGAGGGCGGGACTTGGACGGTCTGGTCGGTGTTGAGGCCCAGGCGTAGGAGGGAGCTGTCCACGCCCAGGGAGGGGATTTTTACCCTGGTGGGGGTGTTGTCGGTTGTTGTGGCCGCTGGCGCTTCTGTTGTTGTGGTGGGTTTTGGTGGCGGGGCGGCCGCTTCTGGGGTTGCGGTGGATGAGCACGCGGCCAGGGTGGCGGTCAGGGTCAGCGCGAGGAGCGGTGCTCGCAGCGCGCGTGCCGGGTGCGGGGTGCGGGCCATGGGGGTCCTCGGGGGAGAGATGGGAACGGTGCGCCGCCCGTTCGGGCGGCGCACCGGATGGGGCGAAGGGGTCAGCCGTCGTGCCGGGCCGCCCGGCGGCGCACGATGACGAAGCCGGCGCCCGCGAGCGCGGCGGCCGCGGCAGCGGAGCCGGCGATGGTGGTGCTGCTCGTGCCCGTGGTGCCGGCCGGCTGCTCGCCGGCGTTGACGCCGCCGCGCGGCATCGGCGCGGCGGACTGCCGGCTGGTGGGGCTGACGGTGGGGCGGGGGGCGTCGGTGGCCGGGGCCGCGGAGGCGGACGGGGCGACGGCGGTGGGGGTCGGCTTGGCGCTCGCGTCGGCCGCGAACGCCCCGGTGGCCGGGAGGAGCACCGCTCCGGCGACGACCGCGGTGAGAGCGGTGGTGCGCAGGATGCGGAGGTGGGACAGGGTGGGGCGCATGGTGGGGCCTTCCGTTGACGGTCATCGATCGGTCGCCGCGCGGCAGCCGTGATGATCGACAGGCTGGCAGTCACCTGTGAAGAAGTTGTCAGAGCGCTGTGGTCGGGAGATCAGGGCCCGGACGGCTCCGCCCGGCGTGCGGAAGGCGGCACGGGACCTCAGGCTGGGCGCATGGCGATCAAGGCGATCAATCGGATGAATGCGCACGGCATCGACATCGACACGCGGCTGCTCACGGTCGGAGTGGCCGTCACCGGCGTCGCGGCGGTGCTGGGGCTGGCTGGAACGATCATGATCGGCGTCACGCTGCTGAACACCGGGCGGGGGTTCGTCCGTCGCATGGAGGTCGCCCCGGTCGAACTGGCGGCCCGCGCCTACCGGCAGGCGAAGGTCGCCTCGCAGGCCGCCTCCCAGGCGGGGGCGGACGCCTGGCGGTCGGTGGATGCCCAGTAGTCCGTCGTCCTGGGTGCCACTCAGCGGACTATCGGGGTGATCACCTTGCGCTCGACCGGGGACGACAGCACGATCGACGTGGTCGTGCGCCCCAGGGCCGAGATCTGTTCGAGCATCTCCTCGAGGTGCGAGGTGTCGGCCACGGCGACCTTGAGGATCCAGCAGTCCTCGCCGACGACGTGGTGCACCTCCAGGATCTCGGGGCGCGCCATCAGTTCCAGCGTCTTGGGGTGGCGCAGCGTGTACCCGCCGTGCGGCGAGACCCGGACGAAGGCGAGCATGCCGTAGCCGAGCCGGTCCGGCGCGACCACCGCGGCGTAGCCGGTGATGGTGCCGTTGCCTTCCAGCCGGCGGATCCGTTCCGCCACGGCGGCCGGGCTGAGGCTCACCCGCCGGCCCAGCTCACTGAGGGTGATGCGGCCCTCGGTCTGGACGAGTTCGAGCAGCCGCGTATCGACGCTGTCGAGGGTCACCGAGGAATCGTGGGCCAGACCTCGCAGATGGCGTGGTTCTTTTGGCAGCGCCGCTGAATCTCCCATGATCTCCCCTTCAGATGGCGGTTCGGGACAGTAACACTTGTTTCCGACGGCGGGGATGTCCTGCCTGGTGGGAGAGGTGTGGGGGATGAGCGGCGGCATGCGCGAGGTCTGCGTCATCGGAGGCAGCCGGTACTTCGGCAAGCGGCTGATCCTGCGGTTGCGGGACGCGGGCGTCAACGTCACGGTCGTCAATCGCGGCTCGTCGCCGCCCCCGCCGGGGGTCACGCACCTCGTCGCGGACCGTGATGACGAGGCGGCGCTCGCGGCCGCCCTCGGCGACCGGCGCTTCGACGTCGTCATCGACCAGGTCTGCTACACGCCGCGCCAGGCGGCCATCGCCAAGCGCGTCTTCGGCGGGCGCACCGCGCGCTACGTCATGACGTCCACGATGGAGGTCTACGACCCGGCCACGTTCGACGCCGTCCCCGTGCACCGCCGTCCGGTCGCCGAGGACGCGGTGGATCCCGGCACCTGGCCGGTCGACCTCGAACTGCCGTGGGGCGAGGAGGCGTTCCGGGAGCTGCTCGGCGACGCCTGGCACTACGCCGAGGGCAAGCGGCAGGCGGAGGCGGTCTTCAGCCGGGACCCGGCGTTCGCGTTCGTGTCCGTGCGCAGCGCGCACGTGCTGGGCGGCGGCGCGGAGGAGTTCACCGGGCGGCTGGAGCACTACGTGGACCGGGTGCGCGCGGGGCGGGCCGTCCGCGTGCACGGGGAGGAGTACGCGTCCACGTTCATCCATCACCGTGAGATCGCCGAGTTCCTGTTCTGGGCGGCCGGCGCCGACTTCACCGGGCCCGTCAACGCCAACTCGCACGGGGAGTTGACCGCCACCGAGCTGTCCGAGGCGGTCGCGGCGCAGGTCGGGGTGGGGCGGCCGGTGTTCCTCCGCAAGGAGCACGGAGATGACGTGTCGCCGTTCTCGTTCGACCGCTATTACGCGATGGACAACGCACGCGCCACCGGCCTCGGCTTCGCCTTCTCGGCCGTCGCGGAGTGGCTGCCGGGCGCCATCGCCGAGACGGTCGGGGCGGTCGGGGCGGGGGTCCAGGTATGAGCGTCGGGGGGCGCTGCATACGTGAGGTCCCCGTCAGCGCGATCGGGCTCGGGGCGATGCCGCTGTCCATCGAGGGGCGGCCGGACGAGGCCAGGGCCTTCGCCACGGTCCACGCGGCGCTCGACGCGGGGGTGACGCTCATTGACACGGCCGACTCCTACCACTGGCACGCGGACGAGCGTGGTCACAACGAGGCGCTGATCGCCCGCGCCGTCGCGGCCTACGGCGGTGACGCGTCGGCTGTGCTCGTCGCCACCAAGGGGGGCCGCGGGCGGCCCGGGGACGGGTCGTGGACCGTCGACGGGAGGCCGGAGCACCTCAAGCGGGCCTGCGCGGAGTCGCTGCGGCGGCTCGGCGGGGAGGCGGTCGGGCTGTACCAGCTGCACAAGCCGGATCCCCGGGTGCCGTTCGCCGAGTCCGTGGGTGCGCTGCGCGAGCTGCTCGACGCGGGCGCGATCAGGATGGCGGGCGTCTCCAACGTGGACGCCGGCCAGATCCGGGAGGCGCACGAGATACTCGGCGGCCGGCTCGCCTCGGTGCAGAACGAGTACTCGCCCGCCGTTCGCGACAGCGAGGCCGAGCTGCGGCTGTGCGACGAGCTCGGCATCGCCTTCCTGCCGTGGAGCCCGCTCGGCGGCATCTCCCGCAGCTCGCTCGACGGCCCTTCGGCTGCCGCCGCCGATGCCACGGTCCGCACCACGCCCTACCCGGCCTTCCACGAGGTCGCGCGGGAGCACGGCGTCAGCCCGCAGCGGGTCGCGCTCGCGTGGCTGCTGGCGAAGTCCCCGGTCGTCGTGCCCATCCCCGGCGCCAGCAGGCCCGGGACGATCCGCGACTCTGCCGCGGCCGGCGAAGTGGTCCTCACGGTGGAGGAGTTCGCACGGCTCGACGAGGCAGCCGGAGGCGTGCCCTTGACATGAACCTTGGTTGAGGTCTGAGACTTTCCCGTGGACGAAGCAGCAGGTGGCGACCACGAGGAGTACGGGACATGCGAGCGATACAGGTGACGCGGTTCGGGGGACCCGAGGTCCTGGTGCCGGTGGTGCTGCCGGGTCCGGTGGCCGGGCCAGGGGAAGTCGTCGTGGGGGTCGAGGCCGCCGACGTGATCCTCTTCGAGTCGCGGATCCGCGAGGGCCTGGCCCAGGACTTCGTACCGCTGCGACCGCCGTACGTGCCGGGCGGCGCGGTCGCCGGGCGGGTGCTCTCCGTCGGCGAGGGGGTCGACCCGGACTGGATCGGCCGGCTCGTCGCCACCCACGTCGCGAGCGGCGGCTACGCCGAGCAGGCGCTCGCCCCCGCCGCCGCGCTGGTCGCCGTGCCCGACGGGCTCGGCGTGCGCGAGGCCGCGGCCCTGCTGCACGACGGCACCACCGCGCTGGGCCTGGCCGACGCCGCCCGCACGAAGCCGGGGGAGTGGGTACTGGTCACCGGGGCCGGGGGCGGGCTGGGCATCCTCATGGTGCAGCTGGCGCTGGCGGCCGGGGAGCGCGTCGTGGCCGCTGCCCGGGGCAAGCACAAGCTGGACCTGCTGACGGAGCTGGGCGCCGACGCCGTCGTCGACTACTCGCTGCCCGGCTGGGAGGAGCGGGTCCGCGAGGCGACCGGCGGGGGCGGGCCCGACATGGTCTACGACGGTGTCGGCGGTGAGATCGGGCGGGCCGCGTTCGAGATGACGGCCCGGGGCGGCCAGTTCTCCGCGCACGGCGCGGCCGCGGGCGGCTTCGCCCCCGTCGATCCGGAGGAGGCGCGCCGCCGCGAGGTGACCGTACGCGGCATCGAGCAGGCGCAGTTCGCGCCGGACGTCGCCCACCGGCTGCTGCGCAGCGTGCTGGCGGAGGCCGCGGCGGGACGGCTCAGGCCCGTCATCGGGCAGACGTTCCCGCTGGAACGGGCCGCCGACGCGCACCGGGCCATGGAGGCGCGCGAGGTCGTCGGGAAGACCCTCCTGCTGCCGTGATGCCGTGGCGGCATGACGGCAGCAGGACCTGGCGGCTCCCCGTCGACCCGTCCTGCTCCGTGGCTCCGCTAATCCGCGAGCCGGCGCCCCCACGATTCCAGTACCGACAACATGTGGTCCTGCCGGCGCCGGACCTCGCCGTTCTTCGACCAGCCCCACTCCCGGTACGCGGCCAGCGCCGGTGCGTTCGGCGTCTCGACCAGCACGGACGCCACGGCCGCGTCGCTGCGCGACAGCAGCATGTCCTGCAGCCGGCCCGCGACGCCGAGGCGGCGGTGGGTGGGCAGGACGAGCAGCTCGACGACGGCGAAGACCTGACCGGAGGCGGTGTGCTCCTCCAGATCCTGCGGGAGCCCGCCGACGAACCCCTGCCACCACTCGCCGTCGCGATCAGGAGGAAAGCCGTATGCGAAACCCACCAGCGCGGGGTCGCCGGCGATCGTCATGTCGAATCCGGGGTGCTGGACGTGCTCCGCGAAACGTTGCAGGAAACTCTGCCGGCTGTGGAACTCCTCGCCTTGCGCGCCCCGGTAGGACTCGACGTAGAGGTCCGCGAAGGCCTCCCTTTGCGCCTCTGCCTGCCACCGGCTCAGACGCCGTAGAAACACCTCTGCCATGCGCTCCTCCTGCTATCTCACCCATCGTGACAGCTCTGCGGGCACCGTGTCAGCGGGCGGTCAGTGACCGGACGGTTAAAGTCAGCGCGCTGTCAGTGGGTTACGGGATCCTAGGGGACATGGAGACCACGGGGAGCATTGAGCGGAGCACCGAGCAGCCAATCGGCGGGACGGGGCCGATAGCGGCCTTTGTGCGGTTCGTCGTGTGCGGCGGTGGCGTCGGGCTGCTGTCCAGTGCCGTCCTGCTGTTCCTGTCGGACACGATGCCCCTGGCGGTCGCCAACGCACTGGTGACCGTGGCCTCCACCCTGCTGGCCACCGAGCTGCACGGCCGCTTCACCTTCGGGGCCGGGCGGGCCCGGCTGAGCGACCACGTCAAGTCCGGTCTGACGGCCGCGATCTGCTACCTGTTCACGACCGCCGCGCTGCTCGTGCTGCACGCGGTGCACCCGAACCCGAGCGCGCTGCTGGAGCAGGGTGTGTACCTCTCGGCCTCCGGGCTCGCCGGGGTCGGCCGCTTCGTCGTCCTGCGGGTCATCGTCTTCGCCAAGGGTGGCGGCAAGGCCGTCCGCGTGCCCGCTCCCGTCGCCGGACCGGCCGTCACCCCGGCCGGTCCGGCCGTCACGCCGGCCCTCGGCCGGGGTTCGGTCACGGTCGCCGCGTGAGGACGGGCTCGGCGCGGGAGCGGGCTCGCCTGGAGGACGGGCTCCGCGTGCGGACGCGCTCCGCGTGAAGTCGGTGCGGTCGGTGTGGTCGGTGAGGTCGGTGAAGTCGGCTGCCGCGTAGCGGGGATGGCGGCCGAACAGCGCGGAGAAGCTTGCGGAATTTCTTCCCGGGCCGTGAAACATTGGGGCACCCTTGGCGCGTCAATGAGGTGTACACGGCGATCGGGGGGTGGATGCGGCAGACGCACGCGGACGGCTATCTGGAGTTCGCCGCGAACCGCGCCGGGCATCTCTTCCGTTCGGCGTGCCTGCTGACCAGCGGTGACACGCACCTTGCCGAGGATCTCGTCCAGGAGACCCTCGGCCGGATGTATGTCGTCTGGGGCAAGGCCTCCAAGATCGACAACCCGGCCGGTTACGCGCAGACCGTCCTGGTGCGGACCTTCCTCTCGCACCAGCGGCGCCGCAGCAGCCGCGAACGCCCCAGCGCCGACCTGCCGGACGTGATGGGCGACTCGGGCGTCGACACGACGCTGCGGCTGACGCTCCTCGACGCGCTCGGCCGGCTGCCGCCCAAGGACCGCGCGGTGCTGGTGCTGCGCTACTGGGAGGACCGCAGCATCGAGGAGACGGCCGACGCGATGCGCGCGACGTCCAGCTCCGTCCGGACGCGCTCCGTCCGGGCGTTGGCGAAGCTGCGCGAACTGCTCGGCGGCTCCCTTGCCGAGTTCGCCGCGAACTGACCCCCGCACCTTGGTTCTCGACCCCCGGCCCCTGATCTTCGGCCCCTGCCCCTTGACCCCCGGCCCCCGGCGCCCTTGGCTCCTCCGACGACGTCCCACCCCCGACAGCACAGCGCCACCACGCGACACACACCCCCGCCCCCGCTCCACGCCCACGAATCGGTGATTTCCCATGCCCTTCGACCCCTTCGACCCCTTCGTGCCCACGGACCCCTTCGAGGACGACCTCGCCCACGCGATACGCGGCGCCGCCGACACCTTCTCCACCGACACCCGGGCGCTGGTGGACGGTGGCGCGGAGCGCGGCCGCATCATGCGGCTGCGCCGCAGCGCCGCCGTCGCGGGCGGTGCGGCGACGCTCACGCTGGTCGCCGTCGGGGGACTGATGGCCGGCGCGCTGCCGGGCTCGGTCGGACACAGTGCCGCCGAGGGCCCTGCCGCGACGGACGGCACCGAAACCGCCGCCCCCCTCTTCGCGAGCAAGGAGATCACCGCGCAGCGCATGATCGGCCTGCTCAAGTCCGCGCTGCCGCCCGGCACGACCACCGCCGAGCACGGGCGCGGCGGGGGCGGTGCCGACGACCTGATGGCGGCGCCGTACGCGGAGGCGGTCTTCGACGACGGGCAGGGGCCGGGGCTGGTCAGCGTCAGCCTGAGCCACGCGCCCTCCGGGCAGGACACGGATCCCGGCACCCGTTGCCCGGACCGCGTGTACGCGCAGTTCGACTCGTGCGACCGGTCCGTGCTCACCGACGGCTCCGTGCTCATCCTGCTCAAGGGGTACGAGTACCCGGACCACCGGGTGAACACCAAGGCCTGGCAGGCCACCCTGACCACGCGCGACGGGCATGTCGTCAACGCCCAGGAGTGGAACTCGACGGCGGAGAAGGGCGCGCCGGACACCCGGACGGATCCGCCGCTGAACTCCGCGCAACTGGCCGCGCTGGTGAGCGTGAAGGTCTGGCAGCCGGTGTTCGACGCCCTCGGACCGGCCAGGACCCCGGCGAACCAACCGGCGCCCGGCATCGCCACGGGCACCTCCACCACCGGCGCCCCTTCGGGCACCTCCAGCACGGGCGCGACCACGGGCACCTCCACCCCCGCCGAGGCGAGCCACTCGGTGCCGGGGCCCGCCATCAGTGCCGTCCTCAAAGGGCTGATCCCGGCCGGAATGCGGCGCAGTGACGCCGGCGATTCGGCGAGCTTCGCGCACGTGACCGTGGACGACGGGCACGGCAAGACCCTCATCGAGGTGAACGTGGAGTTCTGGGAGCCCAGGAGCGCGGACAGCCTGGCGTTCTTCTCGGGCGCCGAGACGCTCGCCGACGGCACCCGCGTGATGGTCTCCCAGGAGTCGGCGGAGAAGGGGGGCACCGGGACCGTGCGCTGGATCGCGCAGATCCTGCGCCCCAACGGCCGGCGGATCGTCCTCGCCGAGCTGAACGCGAGCGGCTACCACCGGCCCGCGACCCGGACCGCCCCGGTGTTCACTATCGACCGTCTCAAGGCCATGGTGCTCAGTCCCGCCTGGAAGACGCTGGACTGAGGCCGGGGCCGTCCCCAGCACTGGTGCCATCCCCAGCACTGGGGACGGGGCAGGAGCCTGGTGCGGGCCGGGCCGCCGTATACGGAGCCTTTGCCGATGCTTTGGGTGCGCAGGAGCTGATGACGCGCACGTCCGGGCGACAATGCGACAGACGACGCATTTCCCCGGGCTCTCCAGGCACACCCCTGGGCCCTCTCCCAGCGAAGCGAGGACCCCCGTGTTGCGAAACGGGCTGGAACCGTGGCACCTCATCGTGGTGGCACTGGTTCTGATCATGCTGTTCGGTTCGAAGAAGCTGCCCGACGCCGCCCGCGGTCTGGGCAAGTCGATGCGCATCCTAAAGTCGGAGGCGCGGGCGCTGAAGGCCGAGAGCGCCGACCCCGCCCCCGCGACCGCCACGGCCCCCGCGGACGCCAAGCCGGCCCCCGCACCCGAGGCGCACCCTCACACCTCGTAGCCGCTCCGCGCCGCCGGACGATCGACGCCCGAGATCCTCGATGTCCTTGAGGTCACAGGCCCTCGGGCGCGTCGCTTCCGGTGGTCCCCGTTCCCGCGCCGGCCGCCTTGACGCGGTTGCGCGAGCGGTAGAACTCCAACGCGAGCGGGATGAGCGAGACGATCACGATGAGCGCGATCATCGGCAGCAGGTACTTGTCCACGTTGGGCACCGACGAGCCGAGGGCGTAGCCGCCGAGCACGAGGCCGACGGACCAGAAGAGGCCGCCGATGACCTGCCAGACGGCGAAGGTGCGCGCGGGCACGTTCAGCACGCCGGCCATCGGGTTGAGCACGGTCCGCACGACCGGGATGAAGCGCGCGAGCACCACGGCCTTGGCGTGCCCGTACCGCTCCAGCAGCTCGGCCGCGCGGCCGACGCCGTCGTGCAGATGCGGGTTGTGGATCCGGGCGAGCAGCGGCGGGCCGCCCCGCCGGCCGATCCAGTAGCCGGTCTGCGCGCCGAGCAGCGCCCCGGCGGACGCCGCGAGGAGTACCTGCCAGAGGGTGAGATGCACCACGTCCGACGCGCCGGGGACGCACAGCAGGCCGGCGGTGAACAGCAGCGAGTCGCCGGGCAGGAAGAACCCGATCAGCAGGCCGGTCTCCGCGAACAGCACCACGGCGATGCCGATCGCGCCGAACGTCGCCAGCAGGTCCTTGGCGTCCAGGAGGTTGACCGCCAGCGGTACCGCCTGGTGCACGGCGTCCGGCAGGGGTGTGGCCAGAGGCAGGGGCATTGTCGGAGGGCCCTCCCATAATGGGCTGCGGGGGCGATCAGCGCCGCACCCGGCCGACTACAGTCGCGTAGACGGTCTACAGCACTGTAGGCGAATCAGGTGGAAGGGGTGTTCATGCCAGAGACACATCCGGCGCGCCGCCCGCCGGGCGAGCTGGAGGCGAGTGTCCTGGCGGCGCTGTGGGCCGCCGAGGGGCCGCTCACCCCCGCCGACGTCCAGCGCGAACTGGGGAGCGCCCTCGCCCGCACCACGGTCACCACCATCCTGGCGCGGCTGCACGACAAGGGCGCCGTCTCCAGGACGAAGTCGGGGCGCGGCTACGCCTACACCCCGACCCAGGACTCGCCGGGCCTCGCCGCCCGGCGGATGCGCTCCGAGCTGGACAAGGAGGAGGACCGGGAGACCGTGCTGGCCCGCTTCGTGTCGCAGCTGAGCACCGACGACGAGCAGTTGCTGCGCGCCCTCCTGGAGGACGCCGACTCGGCCGTCGAGGGCGGCGCGGAGCCGGGTGCCCGCGCCCAGGGCGGGGAGAACGGCCCCGGACGGGCGGGCTCGCGGTGAACCCGGACCTCCTCCCGCCGCTGCTGATGCCGCTCCTCGCCGTCCCCGTCGCCCGCAGGCTCGCGGCCTCCCTCGCGCCGCGCGCCGCCGCCTGGCTGCTGGTCTGCACGGCGGCGATCCTGGCCGCGAGCAGCACGCTGGCGCTGGTCCTGCTGGCCGCCCAAGGCGCGTTGCTGGTGCCGCCGGTCGCCGCGCTGGGCGATCTCAGGCTGCCGCTGCTCCCCGGGGGTCTCGGCGGCCTGGCCGGCCTCGGCGGCGCCGACCTGACCGTGCCTGCGGCCTGCGTCGCCGCCCTGCTGCTCGTCGGCTGCGCGGCGGCGGTGACCCTCACCGGCCGCCGCTACCGTGCCGAGCTGACCCGTGCGCGCGCCGCGGCGCTCGCCTGCGGGCCCGCGGGCGAGCTCGCCGTCCTGCGGGACAGCGAGCCCGACGCGTACGCCCTGCCGGGGCGTCCCGGCAGGATCGTCGTCACGACCGGCATGCTGCGGGCCCTGCGGCCGGCCGAACGGGAGGCGCTGCTCGCCCACGAGCGCGCCCATCTCGCCGGGCACCACCACCGCTTCCTCGTCGTCGCCGCGCTCGCCGCCACCTGTCATCCGCTGCTGCGCGGGCTGCGGGAGCCGCTCTCGTACGCGCTGGAGCGCTGGGCCGACGAGTCGGCCGCGTCCGCCGTCGGCGACCGCCGCCTCGCGGCGCGCGCGGTGGGCCGCGCGGCCCTCGCGTCCCGCGCGGCCGGCTCCGCCCGCCCCAGCGCCGCGCTCGGCGCCACGACGGGCCCGGTGCCGCGTCGCGTCGCCGCCCTGCTGCGCGCCACGCCGCCGGCCGGCCCCCGGCAGTTCCGCGGCCCGCGCCTCGTGGCCGCCCTCCTCGCCGGCTGCCTCCTGCTGTCCGCGGCGGCGGCCGTCGAGGCCGCGACCGATCTCCACGAGAGCGTGGAGATCGCCCAGGGCGAGTAGGGGCGGCGCCTGGCGGTGACCGGTGGTTGCTGACGGTGACCAGCGGTGGCCGGTGGCGAGCGGCGGCGAGCGGCGGTGGACATTGCGCCGAACAGCGGCGAAGAGCGCGGCGGTCCTCCCGCAGAATTGAGGGGACGGTCGGCGGGGGCGGATGCCCGGGGACGACCCTCCGGGGATGAAGGCCCCGGGGACACCCCCGCGGATGAATGCCCGGCGACGGACGCCCGGGGATGAATGCCGGGGACGACCCCCTGGGGACGACCCCCCGGGAACGACCCCTGGGGACAAGCCCCCGGGAACGACCCCCCCCGGTGACAGCACGCGGGCGACGGCAGGCCAGGCGATGGTGCCGGTGGCAGGCGAAGGCAGTTCGGCAGTTCGGCATTTCGGTAGTGCGAGGACGGGGCCCGGGGCCCGGAAGGGCAAGCGGCGGACGTGGCGGAGAACGTGGTGGAGAACGATGTGCGGGACGCGATCGAGCGGGCGTACCTCGGCGCGCTCAACGCGGTGGATGCCGACGCCGAGGACGCCGTCGACCTCAGCGCCTCGGCCCTGGCCGCCGCGGGCGGCGCCGGCCCCGAGGCCGCGAGCGCCGCGAACGGCGCGCTGCTGGAGCTCACCGACCGGCTCGTCCGGTCCTGCTGGACCCGTGGCTGGCAGCCCGCCGACGTGGTGCGCATCGCGCGCCGCCGGCTCACGGACGCGCACGCCCGCCTGGCCGCCGACCTGATCACGGCGGAGGCCCGCACGGCCCCCGCGGACGCCGCCTCGAAGGACCCGCGCTGGGCCGCCCAGCTCGCGGAGCTGGCAGCCGCCGGCCCGTGGGACGGCTCCGACCGCCTCCTCGCCGCCCACGGCCGCCGCGAACGGCTCGACGGGTTCTCCGCCGCCGTCTCCGTCCTGGAACTCCTGCGCCTGCTCGGGCGGCTGCCCCGCATCACCCCCGTGGCCGCGCCCGCAGCCGCGGCCCCCGCAGCAGGCCGCCACGCGGCTCCGCTGCTCGGGCGGATCCGCGCGCTGCTCGCCAAGGCCGAGTCCACCGACTTCCCCGAGGAGGCCGAGGCGCTGAGCTCCAAGGCCCAGCAGCTGATGGCCCGGCACAGCATCGACGAGGCCCTCGTCGCCGCGGACCCGGGCGCGGGTGCTCCCGGCGGCCCCGGCGCCTGCCGCATCGGCATCGACCAGCCCTACGAGGGCGCCAAGGCGCTACTGCTGGACGCCGTGGCCGCCGCCAACCGCTGCCAGGCGGTGTGGGCGGGCGACTTCGGCTTCTCGACGGTCGTCGGCTTCGAACCCGACCTGGAGGCCGTCGAGCTGCTCTACACGTCGCTGCTGGTCCAGGCGGACGCCGCCATGCTGCGCACCCCGCAGGCAAAGGCCGGGGGCGGTGCGAAGGGCCGGGGCGGCAAGGCGCGGAAGGGCGGTTCGCTCTCCAAGGACTTCCGGCAGTCCTTCCTCATCGCCTACGCGGGCCGCATCCGCGAGCGCCTCGCCGACGCCACCGAGCAGGCCGTCCACGCCCCCGACCTCCCGGCGGAGCGCCTGCTGCCGGCGCTGGCCGCGCGGGACGTCGCGGTCCGCGACGCCACCACCCGCATGTTCCCCACCACCACCTCGCACCGCCTCAAGGGCCGCGACCACGAGGGCTGGACGCACGGCACCGCGGCGGCGGACCGGGCGGTTCTCGGCGGCCCGTAGCCGTCGGCCCGTCGGCCCACCGACTCGTCAGCCCGCCAGCTGCCGCGCCTGCGTCACGGCCTGCGAGAGGTCGCGGACGGCCGGGTCCTCGGTGCTGGTGGCCAGGGTGGTGGCGTGCTCCGCGAGGGCCGGGATCCCGGGGGCGCCGGGGAGGCGGCCGGAGGTGCTGCGGTTGCGCAGCCAGTCGGCGAAGTAGGCCGCCACGGCGTCGACCTGCAGCCGCTTCGGGGCGGCGGTCCAGAGCGGGGACGTGAGCGCGGAGGCCTCGATCGTGCCGGAGCGCTCGTGGGGGGTCCGGGTGGACGGGTCGAGCCAGCGCACGGTGGCGGTGGCGACGTGGCCGGAGGCGCCTGCCCTGAGGCGGACCGAGTACAGGGCCGTGACGGTGTGGCCGGGGCCGACCTCGCCGCCGTCCACCGCGTCGTCGCGGAAGTCGTCGTCGGCGACGGCCCGGTTCTCGAAGCCGATCAGCCGGTACTCGCCGACCGTCCGCGGGTCGAAGGCGACCTGCGCCTTCGCGTCGCGCGCCCTCAGGTCCACGTTGGCGGGCAGTTGGTCGGTGAAGAGCCGGCGTGCGGCCTCGGGCTCCGAGACGTACGAGGTGTGCCCGTCGCCCTTGTCGGCGAGCTGCTCCATCAGCTTGTCGCCGTACTGGCTGCCCACGCCCACCCCGAACAGGGTGATGCCGTGGTCGCGCCGCGCCGCTCCGACGCGGTCCAGGATGGCGGCGGCAGTGGTGTCGCCGGAGTTGGCGAGGCCGTCGGAGAGCAGTACGACGCGGTTGGTGACGCCCGGCCGCGCGGCCTTGACCGCCTCCGCGTAGCCCGCCTGCACGCCCGCGGCGAGGTTGGTCTCGTCGCGCGGCTCCAGCCGCTCGACGACCGTGTGGACGCGGCCGCGGCTCCCGACGTCGCCGAGCCGCGTCATCGGCAGTTCGACCCGCGCCTGGCCGCTGAAGGTGACGATGGCGAGGGAGTCCTCCGCGCGCAGCGAGTCGATCGAGCTGCCGAGCGCCTGCTTGACGAGGTCGAGCCTGCCGGGCTCGGCCATCGAGCCGGAGACGTCCACGACGAACGTCAGGGCGGCAGGCGCCCGGTCCGTGCTCGGCGCGGAGCGCGTGGCCAGGCCGACGCGCAGCAGGGACCACCCGCCCCCGCCCCCGCCGTCGGACCTTGTTTCGGTTTCGGTGTCGGCGGAGTCGATGCGGGCACCGTCCGCCGTGACCGAGAACCCGTCGCCCTCGGGCTGCGGGTAGTCCTGCCGGAAGCTGTTGACGAACTCCTCCGGGCGCACGGTGTCGGGGGCGGGCAGCCGGCCACCGGTCAGGGTGCGCCGGGCGTAGCCGTACGAGGCGGTGTCGACGTCCAGCGCGAAGGTGGACAGGTAGCTGGGCGCCGCCGACTGGTCGCGCTTCTGCGCGGCGCCGTCGTCAGCGCCGCCCCCGGCCGCGCCCTCCGGGTTCGCCGACGCGGCCGGCCCGTTGAACGGAGCGGCGGGCGCCGGGCGTGCGGCGGCCTTGTCGGAGCTGCCGTGGGGCGACCGGTCGGGTGTGCCGCCGCTGCACCCCGCGAGCAGCAGCCCGCCCGCGACGGCCGCCGCCACGGCGGCCCGGCGCGCGTTCGCCGAACGTGTCCCGTGCCGCCGCTCGTCGCGCTGCGCGTCGCGTCGCTCGTACCGCTGCTCGTACCGCTCCATGCGATTCCCCCACGGGCTCGTCGGCCTTTGCAGGTGTGACGATCGACAGGCCGTCCCGGAGGCATCGGGGGAATTGCGGAAGCGTCTCGATGGGGCAACGGCCGACACGGGCCGCGGCGGAGGGGTCATGAGCGGACGGGTCCTGAGCGGACGGGTCCTGAGCGGGCGGGTCCGTGGCGGACCGGTCCTGAGGGGACGAGTCCTGGCGCACTAGTAGACATGGCGTCAACAAGCTGCCATCGTGACCGCCATGTCGCAGCGATGGGTCACGGCCTCGGACGGTGTCCGGCTGGCCGTTCACGAACACGGCGAACCGACCGCACCGACGGTCGTGTGCGTGCACGGCTTCCCCGACGACCACGGCGTCTGGGACGGCGTCGTGCGGCACCTCGCCGACCGCTTCCACGTCGTGACGTACGACGTGCGCGGCTCCGGCGCCTCCGGAGTGCCACGCCACAACCGTGACTACCGGCTCCCGCAGCTGGCCGCCGACCTCACCGCCGTCGCCGACGCCGTCAGCCCGGACGCGCCCGTGCACGTCCTGGCGCACGACTGGGGCTCCGTGCAGAGCTGGCACACGGTGACCGTGCCCGGGACGGCGCACCGCTTCGCGTCGCTGACCTCGATCTCCGGTCCGGACCTGGACCACACCGGCCGCTGGTTCCGGGCGCAGCTGCGCCCCAGCCCGCGCAGGCTCTGGAACGTCACGCGGCAGTCGCTCGCCTCCGGCTACGTGGGCTTCTTCCACGTGCCCGGCGTCGCGGAGCTCGCCTGCCGCGCAGGCCTGCTCGACGCGGTGACCAGGGCCGCCCGGCGGCTGGAGACCGGGGAAGCGCCCGACGGTTACGGCCGGGGGCTGGCGTCCCGCAACCGTGCGGGGCTGAAGCTCTACCGCGCCAACGTGCTGCCGCGCACCCTGCGGCCCCGGGCCCGCCGCGCCGACCTGCCCGCGCAGGTCCTCGCGCCGCGGCGGGACATGTTCGTGCTGGCGCCGTGGCAGACCGAGATCACCGACTGGGCGCCGGACACCGAGATCCACCTCGTGGACGGCGGGCACTGGCTGCCCGCGTTCCGCCCCGAACTGGTCGCGGAGTTCACAGCGCGACTCATCGACCGGATCGAGCAGCCCGACCGGATCGAGCAGGCCGACCGGATCGAGCAGGCCGACCGGACGGACCGGACGGACCGGACCGACCGGACCGACAGGATCGAACGGACCGACCGGACGCGGGGTGCGGCGACGCCCGAGCCGTCCATCGCACGGAAGGCAGGACGGGAATGACCGCGACCGAGCCGGACAACCTGGTGCTCGCCCCCCGCGACGTCCAATGGGACTGGACGGGCCTGCCGATGCACTACATCGACGGCGACCCGTTCACGACGCACTTCGCGAACGTGCTGAACATCCTGCTGCCCGAGGGCGAGGACTGGTTCATCACCGTCTTCCAGCAGGCCGTTCCGATGATCAAGGACGACCGGCTGCGCGAGGACGTCATCGGGTTCATCGGGCAGGAGGCGACGCACTCCTCCTCGCACCAGACGGTCCTCACGCACTTCGAGAAGGTGGGCTTCGACACCCACCCGTACACCGCTCAACTGCGCTGGTTCTTCAGCACGATGCTCGGCGACCGGGACCTGACCGGCAAGAAGGCACAGGGCTGGATCATCGACCGGGTCGCGATCATCGCGGCGATCGAGCACGTCACCGCGTACCTCGGCGACTGGATCCTCAACGCCGACGCGATCGACCGCACCGACCACAACCCGGAGATCCTCGACCTCTACCGCTGGCACGGCGCGGAGGAGGTCGAGCACCGGGCGGTCGCCTACGACCTGTTCACGCACCTCGACGGCCGCTACCGCAACCGGGTCCGCGCCCATGTCGTGGCCTTCCCCGTCCTCCTCTACTGGTGGGTGCGCGGCCTGCGCTACCTGATGGCCGCCGACCCCGCGCGCATCCCGGGCCGCGACAAGCCGCGCTTCCGCGACTGGTTCCGGGCCTCGCGCAAGGGCGTGCTGCCGAGCCCGGCGAGCCTGGTGCGGCTGTACTTCGGCTACCTGCGGCCCGGTTACCACCCCTCGCACTACGGCTCGACGGCCCAGGCCGTCGCCTACCTCGCGGCCTCGCCTGCCGCGCGTGCCGCCCACCGCTGACCTGCCGGACCGGTTGAAGGACGTCGAAGGACCGAACGTGAGCACCGAGACCGAGACCGAGACCTCGACCGAGTACGGCCCGCGGACGCCGCCTCCGCGCAGCGCCACCGACCCGCGCCCGGACCCGTTCCTCGCCCTGATGGCGCGCGTCACCCCCTTCCTGCTGTGGCAGAGCGCCCGCCGCAAGCGCCGCGAGCCGCGCCCGGTCGACCGCTCGCTGCGGCTCGTCGTCACCGAGGTGCGGCCGGAGGCCGAGGACGTCGTCAGCCTGCGGTTCGCGGCCGCCGGCGGCGGCCCGCTGCCCGGCTGGCACCCGGGTGCGCACCTGGACCTCGACCTGCCGTCGGGGCGCCGCCGGCAGTACTCGCTGTGCGGGGATCCCGCCGACCCGGCCACGTACCGGATCGCCGTGCGGCGCATCGCGGACGGCGACGGCGGCTCCCGCGAGATCCACGAGACGCTGGTGCCCGGGGCCGAGCTGCGCGCCCACGGCCCGCGCAACGCCTTCGCCTACGCGCCGGGCGGCGCCTGCCTGTTCATCGCGGGCGGCATCGGCGTCACCCCGATCCTGCCGATGGTCAGGGCCGCCGCCGCGGCGGGCGTCGACTGGCGGCTCGTCTACACCGGCCGCAGCCGCGCGACCCTGCCGTTCCTGGCCGAAGTGGACGCGCTGGACGGCGGTTCGGGGCGGGTGACCGTCCGTACCGACGACACGGACGGCGTCCCGACGGCCGAACTGCTGCTGGCGGACGCGGGACCGGGCACCTCCGTGTACTTCTGCGGGCCCCCGCCCCTGATCAACGCCGTGCGCGACGCGTTCCCCGCGACCGGTGCCCACGGGCTGCACTTCGAGCGCTTCTCCGCGGCCCCGGTCGTGGACGGCGCCCCCTTCGAGCTCCAACTCGGCGCGAACGGGCCGGTCCTCGCGGTCCCCGCCGACCGCTCCGCGCTCTCCGTCCTCGCCGAGGAGCGCCCGGAGACCGGCTACTCGTGCCGTCAGGGCTTCTGCGGCACCTGCCGCCTCCCGGTCCTCGCGGGCGAGGTCGCCCACGCGGGCAGCGCGGCGGCCCGCCGCACGGACGCGAACATGCTGGTCTGCGTCTCCCGGGCGGCGGCCGAGGGCGGCCGGATCACGCTCGACGTGTAACCGGCCCTGCCCGCCTCGCACAGCCGCTTACCCGCTCAGGGCGAGTGGTAGGTGACGGCGAGCACGGCCATGTCGTCCGTACCGCTGCCGCCGGTCCACTCCTCGACGTCGCCCACCAGGGCGTCGATCACCCCGCTCGGGCCGTGGAACGGCCCGCGGCCCGCCAGTTGTACGGCCGGGTCGTAGAACGCCCCGGCCCCGTCGCGGGCCTCGGTGACCCCGTCGGTGACCAGGAGCAGGCTGCCGCCGGGCGGCAGCGGGTGGACGTCGGGCACCGAGCGGCGGCCGTCGAGGCCGCCCATGCCGAGCGGCAGGTCCGGCTCGGCGGCGTTCAGCGCCACGACGGTAGCGCCGACCAGCAGGTACGGGGCCGGGTGGCCGCGGTTCAGCAGCCGCAGCGTGCGGCAGTCCGCGGAGAACTCGGCGACCAGCGCCGTCGTGAATCCCTCCGACTGGTCCTCGCCCGATCGGCGGGCCCCCTCGCGGATCAGCGCGTGCTCCAGCCGCCCGGCCAGCTCCGGCAGGTCGGGCGCCCACTCGGCGGCCTCCCGGAAGGCGCCGAGCACCACCGACACCGCGGCGACCGCGCCCAGCCCCTTGCCGCGCACGTCGGCGATGAGCAGCCGGACGCCGTACGGGGTGTCCTCGACGGCGTAGACGTCGCCGCCGATCCGCGCCTCGCTCTGGGCCGCGCGGTAGCGGACCGCGATGTCCAGTGGGCCCATCCGTTCCGGCGGGGTGGGCAGGATCGCGCGCTGGGCGGCCTCCGCCACCGTCCGAACGGTGGCCAGGCTGCGGCCGTAGCGGGCGATCAGCCGGTTCACCCCGAGGCCGAGGAGGCCCGCCAGCAGCACGTTGGCGATCTCGGCGAAGCCCAGGGCGTGGCCGAAGGACTGGTGCTGGATCGTCAGCCCGACCATCGCTCCGAGGGCGACGGCGGCCAGCACCACGGTGGACCGGAAGGAGAGCGTCGCCCCCGCCGTCACGCAGGCCGCGGCGAGCAGCGGACCGCCGTGGTAGTCGATGGGGGTGAAGGCGTCGAACAGGACACCCGCCAGCACGAGGGCCGGCGGGATGCAGCGGACGGGGAGGGGCCAGCGGCCGGACAGGCGGTCCACGCGCTTCCTCTCCTCCGGCGGCAGACGGTCGAGTACCTGAGCTTATGTCCCGCTTTGCGGGAATGCGGATCGGCGGCGGCTCGGGCACCTTGGACAGAGCGACGCATTTCGCACACCACGGATGTCGCACACCGACGCTCCGTGACACGCACACCGACCCCACTACGCCGGGAGAACGCCATGACCGACCGCACGTACCGGGTGACCGAGATCGTGGGCACCTCGCACGAAGGCATCGACGCCGCGATCCGCAACGGGATCCACCGGGCGTCGCAGACTCTCCGCGGGCTCGACTGGTTCGAGGTCACCCAGATGCGCGGCCACATCGTGGACGGCGAGGTCGAGCACTACCAGGTGGGGCTGAAGGTCGGATTCCGGCTGGACGACGCCGAGTAGCCCGGACGACGACGCGGAAGAGCGCGGAAGAGCGCGGACGGCGCGCAACAGCGCCGACCGGAGACCGGAGACCGGCGACCGGAGGCATGACAGGACCGTGACCGCCGCCGGGAGACCGTCCCGGGGTCCGGTGGCGGTCACGGAGACCCCCAGTCTGTCTGCACCGGCCACGGAAAGTGATCATCCGCGGTAGCGCGCCTTCACGGTAGGGCCGAACGGCGGAGAGCGCGCGCCCGCGGCGTGTCCTGCCCCCGCGTCCGGCGGGCGTGACGCGATGATCCTCCGATGCCAGGAACCGTCTGCGTCCGCGGGTCGGCCGTCAGGTCGCTCGTCGTGCTGCTCTGCGCCGGACTGCTGGCCGTTCTGCCCGTCGCCGCCCCCGGCGGCCGGCAGGCCCACGCCGACGACCGCCTCGGCGACGTGTCCGCCGAGGTGGACGCCACGTACCGGCAGGCCGCCGACGCCACCGCCGCGTACGTCGACGCCCGGCGGGCCGCGGACCGGCAGCGCGCCACGGCCGTCCGGCTGCGGCGGGAGGTCGCGCTCGGCCGCCGCAGGATGGACGGGCTGCACGACAGCATCGGGCTGCTGGCCCGGATGCAGTACCGCTCCGCGGGGCTCCCGGCGACCGCCGCCCTGATGCTCTCCGCGTCCCCCGACACGCTGCTGGACCAGATGGGACGGCTCCGCAAGGGCGACGAGGCCGTGGCGAACCTGCTCGACACCGTGCGGGCGACGACCGCGCGGCTGCGCAAGGACCGGACGGCGGCGGACCGGGCGCTGGAGGAGCTGGACGAGCGGACCGCGCGCCAGGCCGGACTGCAGAACGAGATCAAGGCCAAGCTGCGGCGGGCTCGCGAGCTGCTGCGGCGGCTGGAGGCCGCCCGGTCCGCCCGGCTGGCCTCCCCGCAGGAGTGCGCGAACGCCATCCCCGAGGAGATGCCGCGGCCCGGCAGCGACATCCCGGTGCGCGCCGCCTGGGTCGCGCCCGTCGACCGCTACGCCCTCTCCGCCGGGTTCGACGCGGCCGGCGACCACTGGGCCTTCCGGCACACCGGCCAGGACTTCGCCGTACCCGAGGGCACGCCGGTGCGGGCGGTCGGCGCGGGGACGGTCGTCCGGGCGACCTGCGGCGACGGGTTCGGCAACCAGATCGTCGTGGCGCACGGCAACGGGTACTTCTCGCAGTACGCGCACCTGTCGCTGCTGCAGGTCAAGGTCGGCGACCGGGTGCCGGCAGGCCGGCAGATCGCGCTGTCGGGCAGCACCGGCAACTCCACCGGCCCGCACCTGCACTTCGAGGTGCGGGTGACGCCGGACATGGGGTCCGCGGTCGATCCCGTCCCCTGGCTGCGCGAGCACGGGGTGCGCCTCGCGCCCGTCCAGGGTCCGCCGCCCGCCGCCAGCGCACTGCCCACGGCGCCCGCGATCGCCCGCCAGGCGCCGGCCCCGTTCCGCTGACCGATCCCCCCGCGCACCACGCCGCGGCTACGGCGTGACCACCCGGGCCACCAGCACCGCGACATCGTCCTCGACGGCCGGCTGGACGAGGCCGGCCAGCACCTGGTCGAGCAGTTCCTCCAGGCTCCCTTCGGGAGTCGGCCGCAGCAGGGCGAGGCGGGCGAGGGACACGTCGATGTCCTCGCCCCGGCGCTCGACGAGGCCGTCGGTGTACAGCAGCAGCACCCACCCGGGCGGGCACCGGCCCTTGACCAGCTGGTACCCGCCGAGCCCGGTGCCCAGCGGCGGGCCGGGCGGGACGTGGAGCAGGCCGCCGACGCCGTCCGGGCCGAAGGCGGCGGGCGGCAGGTGCCCGGCGCTGGCGTACCAGGTGAGGCCGCGCCGCGGATCGACCAGGACGAGCATGCAGGTGGCGGGGCGGCCCGACTCCGTCGAGGCGATGAGGGAGTCGAGGCGCTCCAGGACGCGGTTCGGGGGCTCGTCGTCGGCCGCCACGACCCGCAGCATCGCGCGGTAGTGGCTCATGTCGACCGCCGCCTCCACGCCGTGCCCCATCACGTCGCCCATCGCCAGCAGCGTCCGGCCGCCCGGCAGCCGCACCGCGTCGAACCAGTCGCCGCCGACGAGCGCGCTGCTGCCGGCCGGCAGGTAGCGGGACGCCACCTCGATGTTCGGGTGCGGGCTGCTGGGCTCCGCCAGCAGGGCCCGCTGGAGCCCGAGCGCGATGTCGTGCTCCCGGGTGAAGCGGCGGGCGTTGTCGAGGCTGATGGCCGCCCGGCCGGCCAGGTCCTGGGCGACGACGACGTCGGTGGCGGAGAAGCCGGGGGAGTCCCCGGCCCGCACCAGGGTCACGGTGCCGATCGGGTGCCCGCGCGCGGCGAGCGGGACGACGAGCGCGGAGTGGATGCCCGCGGCCCGGTACGCGGCGACGCGCTCGGCGTTGGGGGCCGCCCGCACGAGTTCCTCGTCGGAGAGCAGGTTCTGCACCAGCGGCTTGCCGGTCTCCAGGCAGCGCGGGATGGCGGAACCGGCCTGGTAGTCCACGTACTCGCCGGGCACGCCGAAGACCCGGGCGCGCTCGCGCAGCCACGGTACGGACGACAGCGCGGTCCTGCGCATCCGCAGCGCCCCGCGCGCCGGGCGGCCGCCGCCCTCGTCCTGCGTGACCGGCAGCACCTCCACGGAGGCGACTTCGGCGAGCAACGGCACCAGGAAGTCCGCCAGTTCACCGCAGGTGGCGTCCATTTCGAGCGTGGTGCCGATCCGGGTGGCGGCGGCGTCCAGCAGGGTGAGCCGTTCGCGGGCCTGCTCCAGGTCGCGCTGCTGCTGCCGCGAGGCGGTCACCTCCAGCACGATGCCGACGATGCCGATCACCGCGCCCTCGGCCATCAGCCGGTGGTACGCGCCGTGCCAGTACCGCCGCTCCAGCCCCGACGGCGCCTGCGTGTGGCCGCTGGACGTGACCTCGCGCGGGTGCCCGTCGGCGAGCACGGCCCGCAGCACGTCCTCGCGGCCGTCGATGCCGGGCAGCACCTCGGCGATGGTCCGGCCGAGGTGCGCCTCGGCGGGCACGCCGTTCATCAGGGCCAGCGCCGGATTGACGTACACGTAGCGCAGCCAGGGGTCGAGGATGCCCACGCCGGCCGACGTGCCCTCCAGTACCCCGCGCAGGATGACGTTCGAGTCCGCGTCGGCATCAGGCTGCACGCGTCCGCCTCCCCTCGCCGCCGGTCCGTCACCGCGGGCGGGCCCCGACCGCGGCAGAGCCACCATGCGTCGTCGGCCGACGCATCGTGGGCCGACTCATCGTGGTCCCACCAGCCGTGATCCGCATCCGTTGGCGGCCGGGACGGAGACGCGCCCCCCGAACGGCCCAGCTCCGGTGGCGGGACCGGGCCGGGTATCTGATCCTTTTGTCCGTAAGACGGGAATTTCATGATCAACGTTCCCGCCGTGCAGGTCGTCGCCATCTCGGGAGCCCGTTGTGAGCCAGGATTCACCCACCGCGTCCACTCCGCCGTCCACTCCACGGGGAGGGTCCTGGAGCGGCGAACGCCCTCCGGCCGGCCACTCGGGCGGCGGCCTCGCCGCAGGGGGCACCGTCTTCGCCGGGGTGATGCTCTTCGTCTCCGGTGTGCTGGCGATCCTCCAGGGCATCGTCGCCATCGCCAAGGACGACGTGTACCTCACCACCCCGGGGTACGCCTTCCGCTTCGACCTGACGTCCTGGGGCTGGATCCACCTGATCCTCGGCGCCATCGCGGTCGTCGTCGGCTACGGCGTGCTCAAGGGCGCCGCGTGGGGACGGGTCACCGGTATCGCCCTGGCCGCGCTGAACATCTTCGCGAACTTCATGTTCATGCCCTACCAGCCCATCTGGGCGATGACGCTGATCGCGATCGACGTCTTCGTCATCTGGTCGCTCGCCAACTACCGTCCCTCCACGGACGGGGGCCCGCTGCTGTGAGCCCGACCCTCGACCAGCTCCGCCGCTGTTCCGTCGCCTTCGACATCGGGACCAGGACCCGCGTCCACCTCAGGGACGGGGGACTCGTCGTCGACGAACCCAGCGTGGTCGCCGTCGACACCACGACCGGCTCGCTGATCGCGGTCGGCGCCCGCGCCGAGCAGATGGAGGGCCGCACCCCGCAGCACATCCGCGTCGTGCGGCCGGCGCCGAACGGCACCGTCGTGGACATCGCGATGGCCCAGAGGATGCTGCGGCACCTCCTCGGCGACAAGCTCCGCACGTCCTGGCGGCGCGCGCCGATGGCGCGGGCCGCCGTCTGCATGCCGCACGGCAGCGACCCGCTCGCGCAGCGCGCGGTGACCGAGACGCTGTTCGGGCTCGGCGCCCGCCGGGTCGAGCTCGTGGACGCGGTGATCTGCGCGGCGGTCGGCTGCGAGCTGCCCGTCGAGCACCCCGAGGCGACCATGATCGTGGTGTGCGGGGACCGGACGACGCAGATCGCGGTCCTGTCGCTCGGCTCCATCGTCGCCGCGGAGACCGTGCCGGTGGGCGGCGACGCCATCGACCACGCGGTCGTGCAGCACCTGCGCAGCCGGCACGAGCTGATGCTCCCCGCCCAGTCCGTGCACCCGCTGCGCAACGTGTTCAGCAGCGCGGCGGCCGCCGGCGGCACGGAGGTCGCCGAGGTCACCGAGGTCTACGGCCGCGACGTCGTCAGCGGCCGCGCCCGTACCGTCGTGATCGAGACCGACGACGTCCGGCACGCGATGCGCACCCCGCTCACCGCGGTCCTCGACGCCATCGGCACCGTGCTGCGCCGCTGCCCTCCGGACCTGGTGGCCGACCTGGCAGAGCGGGGCATCATGCTCGCGGGCGGCAGCGCGCTGATGCCCGTTCTCGACGGGATGCTGCGGAACGCCACCGGCGTGCCGATCGCCCTCGCCGAACGCCCGGACGTCTGCGCGGTCCAGGGCCTCGGCGCCATGATCGAGGGCCGCGTCCGCCCGATGGCGCTGGCACCGCTGGGGGCGTGACCAGCACCGCTGTTCAGGTGAACCGGATATGACGAAGCGTCTGCCGGGCCGGTGAACCCCGGCCCGGCCGACGCTCTTCGTCGTACCCGTCCGCGCCCTGCGGCGCCGTCCGCTCAGTGGTGGAACGCCGTCGCCACCACCGCCGGGCGGTCCAACGGCCGCTCCTGGTGGCGCAGTTCGGGCAGCAGGCGGGAGAGCTCCTCCACGAGGAGGTCCGCCAGGTCCTCGGAGAAGCCGTTGCGGCAGACTACCCGCAGCACGGCGAGGTCCTCGCGGTCCGCCGGGTAGGTGTACGCGGGGACCAGCCAGCCGTGCTCGCGGAGCCGGCGCGACACGTCGAAGACGTCGTAGTTCTTGATCTCGTCGGTGGTCGTGAAGGCGAAGACCGGCAGCTGGTCGCCCCGGGTGATCAGCCGGAAGTCGCCGAGCGCCTCGATCCGCGAGGCCAGCGACATCGCCACGTCCCGGCTGCTCTGCTGGACGGCGCGGTAGCCGTCCCGGCCCAGCCGCAGGAACGTGTAGTACTGCGCCACGACCTGCGCGCCCGGCCGGGAGAAGTTGAGGGCGAAGGTCGGCATGTCGCCGCCGAGGTAGTTGACCCGGAAGACCAGCTCGTCGGGGAGCGCGTCGTGGTCGCGCCACAGCGCCCAGCCGACGCCCGGGTAGACCAGCCCGTACTTGTGGCCCGAGGTGTTGATCGAACAGACGCGGGGGAGCCGGAAGTCCCAGACGAGGTCCTCGTCGAGGAAGGGGGCGACCATCGCGCCCGACGCGCCGTCCACATGGACCGGAACGTCCACGCCGGTGCGCTCCTGGAGCGCGTCCAGGGCCGCGCAGATCTCCGCGACCGGCTCGTACGATCCGTCGAAGGTCGATCCGAGCACCGCGACTACGCCGATCGTGTTCTCGTCGCACAGCGCCACGGCCGACTCGGCGTCCAGGTGCAGCCGGTCGCCGCTGACCGGCACCAGCCGCGCCTCGACCTCCCAGAACGCGCAGAACTTCTCCCAGCACACCTGCACGTTGGCGCCCATGACCAGGTTGGGCCGGGCCTTCGCCGGATAGCGGTCCTGGTTGCGGTTGGCCCAGCGCCGTTTGAGGGCCATCCCGGCGAGCATGCACGCCTCGGAGGAGCCCGTCGTCGAGCAGCCGATGACGGCCGCCGGGTCGGGCGCGTTCCACAGGTCGGCGAGGATCGCCACGCAGCGCCGCTCCAGCTCGGCGGTGCGCGGGTACTCGTCCTTGTCGATCATGTTCTTGTCGCGGCACTCGGCCATCAGCACGTCGGCCTGCGGCTCCATCCACGTGGTGACGAACGTCGCCAGGTTGAGCCGCGAGTTCCCGTCGAGCATCAGCTCGTCGTGGACCAGCTGGTACGCGGTGTGCGGCGACATGGGGCCGTCCGGCAGCCGGTGCTTGGGCGGCGCGGTGCGCATGCTGCCGACGGGGTCGGCGTCGCCGTAGTAGAACGGGTTGACCGCGAGCGGGCGGGAGTCGCCGGCTCCCTTGTGCAACGCCATGCTGCCTCCTCGACGGGTTCTCCTCGGGACCCTACGGCGCCCGGGCCCGCCGCGCGCGTCAGCCGGTGCCGGCCAGCGACAGCTTCGCCGCGAAGCCCAGGAAGAGCGCACCCGCACCGGCCGACAGGCCCGCCGTCAGTTTCCGGCGCCGCCGGAGGGCCGCCGCGAGGTACGTGCCGCTGAAGATGAGCACCGTCAGGTACGTGAGGCTGAACAGCTGCGCCCAGGCGCCGAGCGCGAGGAACGACAGCTCCGGGTGGGCGTACCCCGGGTCGACGAACTGCACGAAGAACGCGACGAAGAACAGGATCGCCTTCGGGTTGAAGAGGCTGACCACCAGCGCCCTGCGGAACGGCCGCTCGGCCTTCTCCCGGGGCGCGTCCTCCCCGGTGAGGGCGGCCCTCCGCTCGGCCCGCCCGCGCCACATCGCCACCGCCCCGCGCAGCATGCCCACCGCGAGCCAGGTCAGATAGCCCGCACCCGCGAACTTGACCACGGTGAAGGCGACCGGGCTGGCCTGCAGCAGTGACGCCACCCCGCCCGCGGAGAGCGTCATCAGCACGGCGTCCCCGCACAGCACCCCGGCGGCCGCCCGGTACCCGGTGCGCGGCCCGAGCCGGGCCGCCACCGAGACCACGTACAGCGAGTTCGGCCCCGGCAGCAGGATGATCAGGGCCAGCCCCGCCAGGTACGTAGAGAGATCAGTTATCCCGAGCATGCGAACAAGTGTGCCACCGGTGTCCCGTGCCCCTCGTGCGTCACTCCGGGCCGCTCCGTCACTCCGGACGACTCCGCCACTCCGGACTACTCCAGTCGCGGCTGCTCCGCGGGAGCGGGGCAGATCCGGCGGCCGGTGTTGTCGAAGATGTACAGGTGCGCCAGGTCCACCAGCAGCGGCACCCGGTCCCCGGGCCTGACCCGGATGTCGGGGCCCGTGCGGACCACCAGGTCGCCGGTCGGCTGCTCGCCGAGGTCGGCGGGCGGCGGGTCGAGCACCTTGACCGAGCCGGAGGTGTCCGGTTCCTGCAGCAGCCCCGGGAAGCGCCCGGCGGCCTTGCGGGCCAGCTTGCCCAGCCCGCCGGGGCCGGTGGCCGCCCGCCGCGCCGCGGAGCGGGTGCGCTGGGCGGGCAGCCGCGGCGCCTCCAGCTCCGGCACGACCGCCGGCTTCGCGCCGGTGTTCAGGTGCACCAGGCACTCGTGCCCCTGGTACTCCACGTGCTCGACGATGCCGCTGAGCACCACCTCGCCCGCGTGCGCGCCGCTCGGCGACGCGATGCGGACCGCCTCGGAGCGCAGCCCGACGATGATGTCGCGGCCCTGCTGGATGCGGAGCATCTGGTGGTCCAGGCTGAGCGGCTCCGGCAGGCCCAGGCGCTGCCGCCCGAAGTCGATCCACATGCCGCCGCCCAGCGGCGCCAGCACGGTGGCCTGCAGCAGGTTGATCCGCGGCGTCCCGATGAACGCGGCGACGAACACGTTCACCGGCAGGTGGTAGGTGTCGCGCGGCGTCCCGACCTGCTGCAGCACCCCGCCGCGCATGACGGCGACGCGGTCGCCGAGCGACATCGCCTCCGCCTGATCGTGCGTCACGTACACGGTGGTGACGCCCATTCCGCGGGTCAGCCGGGCGATCTCGGCGCGCAGGTGGGAGCGCAGTTTGGCGTCCAGGTTCGACAGCGGCTCGTCCATCAGGAAGACCGACGGGTGCCGCGAGATGGCGCGGCCCATCGCGACCCGCTGCCGTTCGCCACCGGACAGCTGACCGGGGTAGCGGTCCAGGATCTCCTCGATGCCCAGGATCCGCGCGGTCTCCTCGACCCGCGGGTTCTGGTCCTCTCCCGGCATCTCGAAGCGCAGCGGGAACCCGATGTTCTGCCGGCTGGTCATGCTCGGGTACAGCGCGAAGTTCTGGAACACCATCGCCATCCGGCGGTCGCCCGGCGCGAGGTCGTTGGCGTATTCGCCGTCCAGCAGCAGCTCGCCCGAGCTGATGTCCTCCAGCCCCGCGATCATGCGCAGCACGGTGGACTTGCCGCAGCCGGAGGGGCCCAGCATGACGAGGAACTCGCCGGGAGGGATGTCGAGGCTGAACCGGTCGACCGCCGGGGCGGCCTGCTTCGGATAGAACTTCGAGAGTTCATGCAGGGAGATGGCGCGCGTCATAACAGGATCCGCCAGAAAGTTCAGATGCTGCGACAGGAGATGTGCCCGTGGTGCACGCGGTGGCGTTGCGGAGAACGTAATGCACCACCCCGGCGTTGGGGAACGATTCGGCCAACTCGGTTGGCGCGAATTCTGTCGCGCTGATCGTTCACCGAACCGTCACGGGTCGCGCACGGATCGGCTCCGGAGGCCGCCCACAGGGGGCGCACGGATTCGGTTGGTACTTTTGACCGGTGACGAACCTCGCCCTTGGCCCCAGCTGGCTCGATCCCGACCACCTGATCAACTCATTCGGCCTGTGGGGCGTGCTGCTGATCGTCTTCGCGGAGTCGGGCCTGCTGATCGGGTTCTTCCTGCCCGGGGACTCGCTCCTGTTCACGACCGGACTCCTGGTCGCGGGCGGCACCCTCACGACCCCGCTGTGGCTGGTGACGCTGCTGATCGTCGTCGCCGCGATCGTCGGTGACCAGGTCGGCTTCCTCTTCGGCCGCAAGGTCGGGCCCTCGCTCTTCCGCCGCCCGGACTCCAAGCTCTTCAAGCAGGAGAACATCGAGAAGGCGCACGCCTTCTTCGAGAAGCACGGCCCCAAGTCGATCGTCCTGGCCCGCTTCGTGCCCATCGTCCGCACGTTCACGCCGATCATCGCCGGCGTCAGCCGGATGAACTACCGGACGTTCGTCACCTACAACATCATCGGCGGCACGCTCTGGGGCGGCGGCGTCACCCTCCTCGGCTACTGGCTCGGCCAGATCGAGTTCGTCCACAAGAACATCGAGGTGATCCTCGTCGCGATCGTGCTCGTCTCGGTCGTCCCGATCGCCATCGAGTTCCTCAGGGCCCGCGCGAAGGCGAAGAAGGAGGGCCCCGTGCCCCCCGTGGACGCGCCCGCGCCGCCGGTCGGCTCCGGCGGCCGGGGCGGCCGCCACCGGGCGAAGTAGCGCGGGGACCGGCACCGGCCTGCGGGGCGGTGGGCGGGGCGGGAATCGCGGTCGACGCCGCGCGCCCTGCACACTGATCATCGGAGGTGGTCGGTCAACGTGTCGGACGAAGAGAAGCCGGAGTCGGACGAGTCGCGGTCGGAGTTCACGCCCCCCGTGGGGGTGCCGATGCCGGCGGCCCCGGAGTTCGACAGCTCGACGACGTCGGAGTTCGCCGCCCCGACCGGGGTGGAGCTGCCGGCCGGGCCCGAGGCCGAAGGCTCCGCCTTCACCGCACCCGCCTCCTACGGCGGTGCGGGGAACGCGTTCACCCCGCCCGACGGCATCCCCGTCATACGGCTCACCAAGGGCGCCGTCCCCTGGCAGGACCGCATGCGCGAGCTGGTCCGGATGCCGGTCACCGAGCGCCCGGTGCCCGAGCTGCCCCCGGACAAGCCGGACGCGGGCCCGCCGGTGCCCCGCGTGCTCGACCTGACACTGCGCATCGGCGAGCTGCTGCTCGCGGGCGGCGAGGGCGCCGAGGACGTCGAGGCGGCCATGTTCGGCGTCGCGCACGCCTACGGGCTGGCCCGGGTGGAGCCCACCGTCACGTTCACCCTGCTCGGCATCTCGTACCAGCCCTCCCTGGTCGACCCGCCGGTCGGCGCGAGCCGCACCGTGCGCCGCCGGGGCACCGACTACACCCGGCTGGCGGCCGTCTTCCAGCTCGTGGACGACATCACCGCCCACGAGGCGACGCTGGAGGACTCCTACGGCCGGCTGGCCGCGATCCGCCGCAACCGGCACCCGTACAGCGGCTGGGTGCTGACCGGCGCCGCCGGGCTGCTGGCCGGCTCGGCGAGCATCCTCGTGGGCGGTGGTCCGCTGATCTTCTTCGCGGCGGCGTTGGCCGCGATGCTCGGCGACCGGCTGGCCTGGCTCTGCGCGGGGCGCGGGCTGCCGGAGTTCTACCAGTTCGCCGCCGCCGCGATGCCGGCCGCCGCGATGGGCATCGTCGTCAACCTCTACGCCGACCACCTGCCGGGCGCCACCGACCTCCAGGCATCGGCGGTGATCACCGGTGGGCTGTTCACGCTGCTGCCGGGGCGCGCCCTGGTGGCGGGCGTCCAGGACGGCCTGACCGGCTTCTACATCACGGCCTCGGCGCGGCTGCTGGAGGTCATGTACCTCGTCGTCGGCATCGTCTTCGGCGTGACGATCGTGCTCTACGCGGGGGTGCGGCTGGGCGCGGACTTCGACCCGGAGCAGGCGCTGCGCGCCTACGACCACCCCTGGGTGCAACTGCTGTCCGCGATGTCGCTCACCCTCGCCTTCGCGGTGCTGCTGCAGTGCGAGCGCGGGGTGCTGCTGCTCGCCACCCTCAACGGCGGCGTCGCCTGGACGGTCTACGGGGTGCTCCACCAGCAGCTCGGCGCCAACCCGGTCGTCGCCACCGCGGCCGCGGCGGGCCTGGTCGGCCTCTTCGGCCAGCTGATGGCTCGCTACCGGTACGCGTCGGTGCTGCCGTACGTGACGGCCGCGATCGGCCCGCTGCTGCCCGGCTCCGCGACGTACTTCGGGCTGCTCGCCTTCACCCAGAACCACACGGCGGAGGGGTTCACCTCGCTGACGAAGGCCGCGGCGCTCGCGCTGGCCGTCGCCATCGGCGTGAACCTCGGCGGGGAGATCGCCCGCATGTTCCTCAAGACCCCGGGCTCCGCCGACCCGGCCAGGCGCCGCGCGGCCAAGCGCACCAGGGGCTTCTGAGCGGCTCCCACCGAGGCCGGACGCGCGAACGCCGGGCCGGTCCGTGAAGGACCCGCCCGGCGTTCGCGGTACCGCTCGTGACGCTGGGGTCAGTGGCTGTGGAAGACCTGACCCGACTCCTTCAGGCGCTTGTAGGACGCCTCGATCTCGGCCTCGGCCTCGATGCGGCCGACCCAGTTGGCGCCCTCGACGGACTTGCCGGGCTCCAGGTCCTTGTAGACCTCGAAGAAGTGCTGGATCTCCAGGCGGTCGAACTCCGACACGTGATGGATGTCACGCAGGTGCTCCACCCGGGGGTCGGACGCCGGGACGCACAGCAGCTTGTCGTCGCCGCCGGCCTCGTCGGTCATGCGGAACATGCCGACGGCGCGGCACTTGATGAGGCAGCCGGGGAACGTCGGCTCATCGAGGATGACCAGGGCGTCCAGCGGGTCGCCGTCCTCACCCAGGGTGTTCTCGACGAAGCCGTAGTCGGCCGGGTAACTGGTCGAGGTGAAGAGCCGGCGGTCCAGGCGGATACGACCGGTCTCGTGGTCCACCTCGTACTTGTTCCGGGAACCCTTCGGGATCTCGATCGTGACGTCGAACTCCAAGGCCCTACTCCTCCATGATCAGCACATACTTCTGGTGGTTAAGTGTCTCCCACGCAGGTGTGTGGTCGCGAAAGGGGCTGGTCGGGGGTGCCGGACGCCAGAACATGGCAGGTAGTGGCGGGGTCGGCCGCAGTCGGGCTGACCGTTTCCTTCGCGGCGGTGGCCGTGGCCGGACCGTGGGAGTCGGGCCAGCGTACGGCGGAAAGGGCGGCAGCCGCCTCCCGGGGTCACCAGGCGGACGGCCGGCCCGCCGCCGGGCCCCGGACGCCGGCGCCCACCGAGGCCGCCGCCCCGCCCGCCCCCCGGGTGCTGACCGCGCCCGCCACGGACCCGGGCACGCTCCCCACCCCGCAGGCGCTCGCCGCCCGGCTCGCCCCGCTGCTGCGCGACCCGGCCCTCGGCACGCTGCGCACCGGAGCCGTCGTCGACGCCTCCACCGGCAAGCTGCTGTACGGCTCCGGCGCCGGCACCCCGTCCGTGCCGGCCTCGACCATCAAGGTCGCGACGGCCGCGGCGGCGCTGTCCGCGCTCGGCCCCGACCACCGCATATCCACGACCGTGCTGGCCACCGGTCCGCACAGCACCGTCCTGGTGGGCGGCGGCGACCCGACCCTGACGGCCGCGGCGCTGCGCACCCTGGCCGACGACACCGCCCGCGCGCTGACCGCCCGGGGCACCACCGCCACCTCCCTCGGCTACGACCTGGCGCTCTACTCGGGGCCCGTCCTGCACCCCATCGGCCGCAATGTGAACCTCGCGCCGGTCACCCCGCTGATGACCGACGAGGGCCGCGTCGACAAGAGCGACCACGGCCCCGTCAAGCGGTCCCTCGACCCGGCCGCCGACACCGCCACCGCCTTCGCGAAGCTGCTCGGGGCGCGCGGCATCACGGTCACCGGCGCCCCAGCGCGCACCCCCGCCGCCGCGTCCGGCACCCAGCTGGCCGTGGCCCGGTCGGCGCCGCTGTCCGCGCTCGTCGAGCGGATGCTGACCAACAGCGACAACGACATCGCGGAGGCGCTCGCCCGGCAGACCGCGATCGCCGCGCACCTGCCCGCGAGCTTCGCCGGCGCCCAGCAGGCCGTCACCGCGGCCCTGGGCCGGCTCGGCCTGCCGACGGCCGGGGCGAAGTTCACCGACGGCAGCGGGCTCAGCCGCGCCGACGCGCTCTCCGCGCAGCAACTCACGCGGCTGCTCGCGCTGGCCGCGTCGCCGCAACAGCCCCGGCTGCGGCCGATCCTGACCGGGCTGCCCGTCGCCGGCTTCTCCGGCACCCTCTCCGACCGCTTCCGCGGCGGCCCCGCCTCCGGCTCCGGCCTGATCCGCGCCAAGACCGGCACCCTCACCGGGGTGAACGCCATCACCGGCACCGTCGTCACCGCCGACGGACGGCTGCTCACCTTCGCGTTCCTCGCGCAGGGCAGCACGTCCGCGACAGCCGCCCAGACCGCCCTCGACCGGCTGGCGTCCGCCCTCGCCGGCTGCGGCTGCTGAACGCCCGCCCCGGGCCCTTCCCGGGCCCGTCCCGGACCCCGGGCGCCATCCGACCCCCAAAGCCGGGGCGGCAACGTACCGTGAAGGCATGACGAGCTTCGGTGGTGCCGACATGGTCGACTGGAACCTCGCAGTGGCGACCGCGCAGCGGTTGATGCGGCCGGGCCCTGAGGTCAGCGGGGACGAGGCGCGCGAGATCGTGGCCGAACTGCGCAAGCACGCGCGCTCCTCGGAGGAGCACGTGCGCGCTTTCACCCGCATGTACGGGGAGGCGCCCAACAATATGGGGGTCCCCCCGGCGAAGTCAGGGGGAGGCACGCCGGTGCTGATCGTGGACCGGGTGGGCTGGGTGAAGGCCAACGTCGCCGGCTTCCGCGAGATCCTCAAGCCGCTGCTGGGCAAGATGCAGGACCGCCGCCCCGGCGGCCTCGGCGGCATGGCGCTGGGCACGGTCGGCGGCAAGGTCACCGGCGTCGAGGTCGGGATGCTGCTGTCGTTCCTGGCGTCCCGGGTGCTCGGCCAGTACGAGACGTTCGCGCCCGCCACCCGCGAGCTGCCCGCCGGCCCGCTCGTCCCCGGCCCGGGGGAGCCGCGCGCCGGCCGCCTGTTGCTCGTCGCGCCCAACATCGTGCACGTCGAGCGCGAACTCGACGTGGACCCGCACGACTTCCGGCTGTGGGTGTGCCTGCACGAGGAGACGCACCGCACGCAGTTCACCGCCGTGCCGTGGCTGCGCGACCACATCGAGGGCGAGATCCAGTCGTTCCTCGGCGAGACCGAGATGGACGCCTCGACCGTCATCGAACGGATCCGCGAGGCCGCCCAGTCCTTCGCGGGCGGCCCGTCGAAGGACGCCCGGGCGGAGGACGAGCCCGACGAGGGCCGCAGCATCGTCGACTTCGTCCAGACCCCCGCCCAGCGGGAGATCCTGGCGCGGCTGACCGCCGTCATGTCGCTGCTGGAGGGCCACGCGGACTACGTGATGGACGGGGTGGGACCGGACGTCGTGGCCTCGGTCGCGGAGATCCGGGAGAAGTTCCAGCAGCGCAGGGCCAGCGGCGCGGGCCGGCTCGACCAGGTGCTGCGCAAGGTGCTGGGGCTGGACGCGAAGCTGCGCCAGTACAAGGACGGCGAGCGCTTCGTGCGCGCCGTCGTGGACGAGGTGGGCATGGACGGCTTCAACCGCGTCTGGACGTCGCCCAACACGCTCCCGACCAAGGCGGAGATCGCCAAACCGGCGGACTGGGTCGCAAGGGTGCACCGGCGTAGCGATTCGTGACCACCCGACGCCTCCTGGTTCACCCGTCCGAGGGACCGTAAGCGCAGGGTAAGCCGTGCGATGCTCGGGTAGAGCCCCGACTTCTGTCACCATCTAGCTACTTTGCGTTATCACCCTCACAGCCTCCCCAGGAGGGAACCGGACATGGGTCCCCACCCCACGGTCGCCGCGATACGCCTGGCGGTCCGCCGCGTACTTCACGACGTCCTCATCGCCACCCCCGCCCCCAACCCCCTCGTCCTCGCCGCGTGCAGCGGAGGCGCCGACTCCATGGCCCTCGCCGCCGCCCTCGCGTTCGAGGCCCCCAAACTCGGCGTGCGCGCCGGGGCCGTCACGGTCGACCACGGGCTGCAGTCCGGCTCGACCGGCCGCGCCCTCGAAGTCGCCGCGCGCCTGCGCTGCCTCGGGCTGGACCCCGTGGACGCCGTCGGAGTCACCGTCGGCCGCCAGGGCGGACCCGAAGCCGCCGCCCGCGACGCCCGCTACGGCGCGCTGGACGCCACCGCCGACGCGCGCGGCGCCGCCGCCGTCCTGCTCGGCCACACCCGGGACGACCAGGCGGAAACGGTGCTGCTGGGCCTCGCCCGCGGCTCCGGCACCCGCTCGCTGTCCGGGATGGCCGCCGTCTCGGGCGCGGGAGGCCGCTACCGCCGCCCCTTCCTGCTGCTCGACCGCGACACCGTCCGCAAGGGATGCCTGGCCCAGGGCATCGACGTGTGGGAGGACCCGCACAACCACGACCCCGCGTACACCCGCTCCCGGGTCCGCCACGAGGCCCTGCCGGTGCTGGAGAAGTCCCTCGGCAAGGGCGTCATCGAGGCGCTGGCCCGCACCGCGCAGCTCTCCCGGGACGACGCCGACGCCCTGGACCAGTGGGCGGCCACCGCCGAACGTGATGTTGCCGACGGCGACGGCTCCCTGGACGCGCTCCGGCTGCGCTCCCTGCCGGCCGCCGTCCGCCGCCGGGTGCTGCGCCGCGCGGTCATCGCCGCCGGTTCCCCGCCCGGATTCCTCTTCGCCCGGCACATCGAGGAGATCGACCGGCTGGTCACCGACTGGCGGGGGCAGAAGGGCCTCAACCTGCCGGGCGGCGTCGAGGCCCGCCGCCGCAATGGCAGACTGTTCTTCTCACCGTCGTAGACCTTGAGGAACCAACACAGGTGAACGAGAACGACATGGGCACCGACCTCGAAAAGGTGCTCATCACCAAGGAAGAGATCGACGCCAAGCTCATCGAGCTTGCCGCGACGATCGACAAGGACTACGCGGGCAAGGACCTGCTGATCGTCGGCGTGCTCAAGGGCGCGGTGATGGTCATGGCCGACCTGGCGCGTGCGCTCTCCACCAACGTGACGATGGACTGGATGGCGGTGTCCTCCTACGGCGCCGGCACCAAGTCGTCGGGCGTCGTCCGCATCCTCAAGGACCTCGACACCGATATCGCAGGCCGCGACGTGCTGATCGTCGAGGACATCATCGACTCCGGTCTGACGCTGTCCTGGCTGATCAGCAACCTCGGCTCGCGCGGCCCGGCCTCCCTGGAGGTCTGCACGCTGCTGCGCAAGCCCGAGGCGGCCAAGGTCGAGATCGATGTGAAGTACACCGGCTTCGACATCCCGAATGAATTCGTCGTCGGCTACGGACTCGATTTCAACGAGAAGTACCGCAATCTCCCGTTTGTCGGAACACTCGCCCCGCACGTATACGGCGGCTGACGCCCCCGTTCGTCCGAGGATGTCCCCGTTCGGCGCAGCCCGCGCCGACAACGGGGAACCCCGCACCCTTTCCCGCCGTTGAAGCAGGGGAAGCCGGGATTGTTAACGGTTGGCGGACGCCTCGGTGGACAATGCTGAGGTACCGTCCGAAGGTCGGGTCATACACCGGATGTGCGCGCGGCCAGCGAGCCGCGCTGCCTCACTGTGGCAGGAGGGACGGGGCGTCCGCGCCCCGCATGGATGGACGTCAAGCGCTATTTCCGTGGGCCAGTCATGTGGATCGTGCTGGCTGTCATCGCCGTGGTCGTCCTCATGCAGGTCGTCGGCTCCTCCGGCGGCTACAAGACGGTGGACACCGGCCAGGTCGTGCAAGCGATCCACAGCAAGGACAACATTCTCAAGTCGGCGGAGATCACCACCGGCGACGAGCAGATGATCAAGGTCGAGCTCGTCGACGGCGCCAAGGTCGGCGGCAAGGACCTGGGTACCAAGCTCAAGGCGAGCTACGTCAGCGCCGAGCAGAGCACCGCCATCGCCGCTGAGCTGCAGAAGAAGGTCGACGGCGACACGACCGCGGGCGGCACGCTGCCCGACGGTTACACCGTCTCGCCCTCCAAGCAGAACGCGTTCGTCAGCATTCTGCTGTCGCTGCTGCCGTTCGTGCTCATCGTGGTGGTCTTCCTCTTCCTGATGAACCAGATGCAGGGCGGCGGAAGCCGCGTCATGCAGTTCGGGAAGTCCAAGGCCAAGCTGATCACCAAGGACACCCCCAAGACCACGTTCTCGGACGTGGCGGGGGCGGACGAGGCGGTCGAGGAGCTCCACGAGATCAAGGAGTTCCTCCAGGAGCCGGCGAAGTTCCAGGCCGTCGGCGCCAAGATCCCCAAGGGCGTGCTGCTCTACGGCCCGCCCGGTACCGGCAAGACCCTGCTGGCCCGCGCTGTCGCGGGTGAGGCGGGCGTGCCGTTCTACTCGATCTCGGGCTCCGACTTCGTCGAGATGTTCGTGGGTGTCGGCGCCTCGCGTGTCCGCGACCTGTTCGAGCAGGCCAAGGCGAACGCTCCGGCGATCGTCTTCGTCGACGAGATCGACGCCGTCGGCCGGCACCGCGGTGCCGGTATGGGCGGCGGCCACGACGAGCGCGAGCAGACGCTCAACCAGCTGCTCGTCGAGATGGACGGCTTCGACGTGAAGGGCGGCGTGATCCTGATCGCCGCCACCAACCGGCCGGACATCCTGGACCCGGCGCTGCTGCGCCCGGGCCGCTTCGACCGGCAGATCGCCGTGGACCGCCCCGACCTCATGGGCCGGCTGGAGATCCTCAACGTCCACGCCAAGGGCAAGCCCGTCGCCCCGAACGTCGACTTCCGGGCCGTCGCCCGCCGCACCCCCGGTTTCACCGGCGCGGACCTGGCGAACGTGCTCAACGAGGCCGCGCTCCTGACGGCCCGTGGCGACCGCAAGCTGGTCGACAACGAGACCCTCGACGAGGCGATCGACCGGGTCGTGGCCGGACCGCAGAAGCGGACCCGGATCATGTCCGAGAAGGAGAAGAAGATCACCGCGTACCACGAGGGCGGACACGCCCTGGTCGCGGCGGCTTCTCCGAACAGCGACCCGGTGCACAAGATCACGATCCTCTCGCGCGGCCGGGCCCTCGGTTACACGATGGTCCTGCCGGACGAGGACAAGTACTCGACGACGCGCAACGAGATGCTCGACCAGCTCGCCTACATGATGGGCGGCCGGGCGGCGGAGGAACTGGTCTTCCACGACCCGACCACCGGCGCGTCGAACGACATCGAGAAGGCGACCGCGACGGCCCGCGCGATGGTCACCCAATACGGGATGACCGAGCGGCTCGGCGCGATCAAGTTCGGCTCGGACAACGCGGAGCCGTTCCTGGGCCGTGACATGGGTCACCAGCGCGACTACTCGGAAGAGGTCGCCGGGCTGGTCGACGAAGAGGTCAAGAAGCTCATCGAGACCGCGCACAACGAGGCGTGGGAGATCCTGGTCGAGAACCGCGACGTTCTCGACAACCTGGTTCTGGCGCTCCTGGAGAAGGAGACGCTGAACAAGGAGGAGATCGCCGAGGTCTTCAAGGCCATCGTCAGGCGTCCGCCGCGGCCGGCCTGGACCGGGTCCTCGCGCCGTACGCCGTCGACCCGCCCGCCGGTGCTCTCGCCGAAGGAGCTGGCGCTCACCAACGGCAGCCAGTCCGCCAACGGCAGCGGCACCACCACCCCGGCCGTCGAGAAGTCCACCGAGACGGTGGAGCTTCCCGAGGACAAGGGCAGCGGCACCGACAGCTGACCACCGCACACCGGGCGGCGACAGCCGCCCGGTGAGGGTGATCCCGGAATGAAGACCGCGCCCCCAGGGTTTTAACCTTGGGGGCGCGGTCTTCCGCTTTGTCCAACCCCGCAGCCCACTGCGGGCCCGTACCAGGAACGAGGCACAGATGACCGACCCGGTGACGCTGGATGGTGAGGGGACCATCGGCGAGTTCGACGAGAAGCGTGCCGAGGCCGCCGTGCGCGAGCTGCTCATCGCGGTCGGCGAGGACCCGGACCGCGAGGGGCTGCGGGAGACGCCGGGCCGGGTGGCCCGCGCCTACAAGGAGATATTCGCCGGCCTCTGGCAGGAGCCGGAGGACGTCCTGACCACGACCTTCGACCTCGGGCACGACGAGATGGTGCTGGTGAAGGACATCGAGGTGATGTCGAGCTGCGAGCACCACCTGGTGCCCTTCATCGGCGTCGCCCACGTGGGCTACATCCCCGCCTCCAACGGCAAGATCACCGGGCTGTCGAAGCTCGCCCGGCTGGTCGACGTCTACGCCCGCCGCCCGCAGGTCCAGGAGCGGCTGACCACCCAGATCGCCGACTCGCTGATGCGCATCCTGGAGCCGCGCGGCGTGATCGTCGTCATCGAGTGCGAGCACATGTGCATGTCGATGCGCGGGGTGCGCAAGCAGGGCGCCAAGACCATCACGTCGGCCGTCCGCGGCCAGCTGCGCGACCCCGCCACCCGCTCCGAGGCGATGAGCCTGATCATCGGCCGCTGAGCGCACCAGCGGCAGCGAAGAGCCGCCGGACCCCTGGACGGGATCCGGCGGCTCTTCGCGTGCGGGGGACGACGGGTCAGGCGACGCTCCTGACCGCCCGCTCCGGCTCCGAGCCGTTGGCGTAGCAGGGCGCGCTGTGCGCGGCCCGCTTGGCCCGGCCCGGCAGGAACCGCTGGAGCGCGTCCGGCAGCGGCAGCGACAGGGTCACGAAGCCCTCCGCCTGCATGGCGGCGAAACCGATCCGCGGCAGGTCCCGCGAGTTGCGGAACACCAGGAAGCGCGGCACCCACTCCGGCTGGAACTTCGCGTTGAACTTGTACAGCGACTCGATCTGGAACCAGCGCGACAGGAAGACCAGCAGCCCCCGCCAGCCGCGCAGCACCGGCCCCGCCCCGATCCGCTCGCCGCGCGCGAGCGCCGAGCGGAACATCGCGAAGTTGAGCGAGACGTTCTCGACGCCCAGCTCCGGAGCGTGCTGCAGCGCCTCGACGATCAGCAGCTCGTTGAGGCCCGGGTCGGCACTGCGGTCGCGCCGCATGAGCTCCAGGGACATGCCGTCCTTGCCCCAGGGGACGAAGTGCAGCACGGCGCGCAGGTCGCCCAGCGGCGACTCGACGCCGTCCTCCCGCTCCTTGTGGGCGGTGACGACCACGCAGTCGCCGTCCTCCACGTCACCGAAACGGCCCAGCGCCATCGAGAAGCCGCGCTCGGTGTCCGTGCCGCGCCAGGCGTCGGCGGCCAGCCGGACCTGCTCGCGCTCGCCGTCCGACAGCTCGCGGACCCGGCGCACCTTGCAGGTGTAGCCGGACCGCTCGATGCGCTTGACCATCTGCCGGACGTTGCGCATCGCGCGGCCCTGCATCGTGAAGGCGCTGGTGCGCACGATGGCCTCGTCGCCCAACTCCAGCGCGTCCAGCCCCGTCTCGCGGGTCCAGACCTCGCCGCCGGTCTCGCTGCAGCCCATGACCGCCGGGATCCAGGCGTGCGCGCGGGCCAGCTCCATGAAGCGTTCGATGGCGCCAGGCCAGGCCTCCACGTCCCCGATGGGGTCGCCGCTGGCGAGCATCACCCCCGACACCACTCGGTAGCAGACCGCGGCCTTGCCGCTGGGGGAGAACACCACGCTCTTGTCGCGGCGCAGCGCGAAGTGGCCGAGCGAGTCGCGGGCGCCGTGCTTGGCCAGCAGCTCGCGCAGCTGGTCCTCGTCGGCGCCGCTGAGCTCGGCGACCGGCCGTGCCGGACGCAGGATCAGATACGCGGTGGTGCCGGCGATCAGGAAGCCGAGCCCGCCGAGCGAGTAGGCCACGACATCCGAGGCCCGGTCACTCGTATAGCTCACCGGGCCCTCGAAACCGAAAAGCCCGTACAGCACGTGCTGGAGGCGCTCCGTCAGGCTGGGATCGCCCATCTCGACGCGCGGGTGGGCGCTGACGATCAGCAGCCCGAGGCCGAGGCCGACGACGCTGAGCAGCACGAAGTTGGCCGCCGCCCGCCAGCGCGTGCGCGGGTCCGACAGGGCGTTGAACTGGCCCCGGTGGACGATCAGCAGCGCGAACAGGAACAGCGAGACGAACGCTCCGACGTAGGAGTGCCGGTACACCAGCTGCGTCGCCGCGCCGGTCGGCAGCAGGAGCACCGCGGCCCACCAGGCGCGCAGCTTCCCGCGTTTGAGGCCGTGAGCCAGCATCAGCAGCAGGATGCCGGTGACCACCGACCCGGCCGCCGCGAGCGAGCTCATGGTGCCGGGGAAGACCATCGCCATGTGGTGCATCCGGCCGTTGCGGAAGCCGGGGAACACGCCGGAGACGACGTCGAGCAGCCCCACCACGGCCCCGGCGGTACCGACGACCGAGGGGACGGAGGAGGAGCGGAGAAACCGCGGACGCCGCGTACCGGCGTTGGCGCGATCAGTAGACACGGGCACCTGCCCACGGAACCCGGAAGCCGAGTTCTCCATCTACCTGTACAGACATGGGTCACCAAGCCCCAACATTGCGGGATATGTTCCGCAAACTGCTCTCGTAACGAACAATTTGCGCCCTCTAGGACGCGAAGAAAGGCCTCTGGGTTCCGTCAGAAGGAGCCGGAACCGGGCCGCGGACAGGAAAGTACGTCACTCGACATGGGTCTCACCAGTAAGAAGGTTCTACTGCTGGCGGTCATAGCCGCGGTAGTGCTGTTCGTGGCCACCGTATGGCTCTGGCCGCGGCTGTCCAAGCGCAGCCTCCCGGCGGTGCTGGGGCGGGTCGGCATGATGCTGTTCACCCAGCTGTCGATGATCGCGGCACTCGGGCTCGCTGCCAACTACTCGTTCGGTTTCTACGCTTCCTGGGCCGATCTGTTCGGACAGGAGTCCGAGCCGGGCGTCGTCGTGAACCACTCGGCGGCCGCCAACCAGCTGCAGGTCGTGGGCCACAAGTACGTCAACGTGCCCGGCGGTTCGGTGCCGAGGACCGGCGGCCAGATCCAGAAGGTGGTGTTCCAGGGCGGCGCGTCCGACATCACCACCCAGGCCTATGTCTACCTGCCGCCCGAGTACTTCCAGGACACCCGGCGCACCTTCCCGGCCTCCGTGATCCTCACCGGCTACCCGGGGACCGCCGAGGCGCTGTTCAAGAAGATGAAGTACCCGTCGATCGCGCACCAGCAGGTCCTGGAGGGCAAGGCCAAGCCGACGATACTGATCATGATGCGGCCGACCGTGGCCCCGCCGCGGGACACCGAGTGCATGGACATCCCCGGCGGCCCCCAGACGGAGACGTTCTTCACCAGGGACCTGCGCGCGGCCGTGTCGAACCACTTCCGGGTCGGCACCAACGCCCGGAACTGGGGGATCATGGGCGACTCCACCGGCGGCTACTGCGCCCTGAAGCTCACGATGCGCCACCCCGAGGCGTACTCCACGGCGGTCGGGCTGTCCGCCGACTACAAGGCGCCGCGCGACCGGACGACCGGTGACCTCTTCGGCGGCGACAAGCAGCTCGAACTCCAGAACAACCTGCCGTGGCGGCTGAAGAACCTGCCGCACCCGCCGGTGAACCTCCTGGTGACCAGCAGCAAGAAGGGCGAGCCGAACTACCGGGAGACGATGAAGCTGATCAGCGCCGCGAGGGCGCCCACGCACATGTCGTCGATCATCCTGGAGAGCGGCGGCCACAACTTCAACACGTGGGGCCGCGAGATCCCGCCCGCGCTGGAGTGGCTGAGCAGCCGGCTCAGCGACCGGTAGTCGACCGGCCAGCGCCTAGGCTGGACGCATGAATACGCTGCGGGGCTTCGTGGACGGTCTTCCTGAGTGGGACCGCTGCGCGGTCATGGGCGTGGTCAACGTCACGCCGGACTCCTTCTCCGACGGCGGGCAGTGGTTCGACCCGGAGCTGGCCGTCAAGCACGGCCTGGACCTCGTCGCGTCCGGCGCGGACATCGTGGACGTCGGCGGGGAGTCGACGCGGCCCGGGGCGGCCCGGGTCTCGGAGGACGAGGAGCTGCGCCGGGTGATCCCGGTGGTGCGGGAGCTGGCCGCCGCGGGCGTCCTGGTCAGCGTGGACACGATGCGGGCGGCGGTCGCCGAGCAGGCGGTCGCGGCCGGCGCGCGGCTGGTCAACGACGTGAGCGGCGGCGGCGCCGACCCCGCGATGATCCCGGTGGTGGCCGCCGCGCGGGTGCCGTTCGTCGTCATGCACTGGCGCGGGCAGAGCATCGACATGAACAACCGGGCGGTCTACGGGGACGTCGTCGCCGAGGTCGTCGCCGAGCTGCGCGAGGGGTGCGAGCGGGCGGTCGCCGGCGGCATCGACCCGGCGCGGATCATCGTCGACCCCGGCCTGGGCTTCGCCAAGAACGCCGAGCACGACCTCGCGCTGATGGCGCACCTCGGCCGGCTGCGCGAGCTGGGCAGCCCGCTGCTGGTGGCCGCGTCCCGCAAGCGGTTCCTGGGGCGGGTGCTGGCCGGAACGGCCGGGGACCCGCCACCGGCCAGGGAGCGCGACGCGGCGACCGCCGCCGTCTCGGCCATCGCCGCCCGCGAGGGCGCCTGGGCGGTGCGGGTGCACGAGGTGCACGCCAGCGCCGACGCGGTCCGGGTCTCGCGGGCCATCGAGGGCGCCGCGCGCACGGACGGTGCCGCGTGAGCCCTCGTACGGCGGAGGCCGCGCAGGTCGAGGAGGCGAACCAGGCGTTCTACGACGCGGTCGAGACCTCGGACCTGGACGCGCTGGAGGAGATCGTCCTGACCGGCCCGCTGGCCGAGACGGTCTCCGTGGTGCACCCGGGGTGGCCGGTGCTGCGCGGGCGCGGCGAGGTGATGCGCTCCTACGCGCTCATCATGGCGAACACCGAGTACATCCAGTTCTTCCTTACCGACGTCGAGGTCGCGGTCGACGGCGACACGGCGCTGGTCACCTGCACCGAGAACATCCTGACCGGGGGACCGGCCGAGGAGGACGGCTCGGCCGGCTCGCTGGTCGGGGCCCTGGTCGTCTCCACCAATGTGTTCCGCCGCACACCGGAGGGGTGGCGGCTGTGGGTGCACCACGGCTCGCCGGTGCTCGCCGACGGGGACGACGACGAGGACGCCGCCCCGGGCCCCGGCGCCTGAACCACACCGCCGCACCACCCCGCGTTCACCCGCCCCGCACGGAATTGAGCCGCGTCGGCGACCTGGTCACCCGTTCGCGCCAAGAATCCGCGTGCTGATGGGTAGCGGTCCGGCTCGTGGGTAAAGGGCCGGAGTCCGGCCGCCCTGACCTGGGCCGGACCGGCCCCGGACAACCCGTCGGCACGTGCTGTCGGTGGTCGCGGGTAGATTCGATTCCGGGCGGGCCCGTACACATGGCGGGACCCTGCCCGTCCGTCCGAACCATCAGCAGGAGTGATCTCGTGGATCGTGTCACGCTGCGCGGCCTCAAGGCCCGCGGTAACCACGGCGTGTTTCCCAGGGAGCGCGAGGAGGGCCAGACGTTCGTCGTGGACCTGGTGCTCGGCCTGGACACGGCTCCTGCCGCGGCCGGGGACGACCTCACCAAGACCGTCCACTACGGCGTGGTGGCCGAAGAGGTCGTGGATGTCGTGAAGGGCGAGCCGGTCGACCTGATCGAGACCCTCGCCCAGCGCATCGCCGACCAGTGCCTCAAGCACGAGCAGGTCCAGGAGGTCGAGGTCACGGTGCACAAGCCGGACGCCCCGATCACCGTCCCGTTCGACGACGTGACCATCACCATCACCCGGAGGCGCCCGTGAGTCCCGACCCCACCGTGCAGCCCGTGCACCCGTCCGTGGTGGCGCAGGTCGACGCGGCCGACACGACGCTGCACAACCCCCAGCGGGCCGTGATCGCGCTGGGCAGCAACATGGGCAACCGGCTGGAGACCCTCCAAGGCGCCATCGACGCGCTGGAGGACACCCCGGGCGTGCGCGTCAAGGCGATCTCGCCGGTGTACGAGACCGAGCCGTGGGGCGTCGAGCCCGGCAGCCAGGCCAACTACTTCAACGCGGTGGTGCTGGTGAAGACCACGCTGCCGCCGTCCTCCCTGCTGGAGCGCGGCCAGGCCATCGAGGAGGCGTTCCTGCGGGTGCGCAGCGAGCGCTGGGGCCCGCGCACGATCGACGTCGACATCGTTGCCTACCAGGGCATCGTCTCGGCCGACCCGGACCTGACGCTGCCGCACCCGCGGGCGCACCAGCGGGCCTTCGTCCTCGCGCCCTGGCACGACGTGGACCCGTCGGCGGAGCTCCCGGGCCACGGCGAGGTGGCAGAGTTGCTGGCAGCGGTCGGGAACGCGGGCGTACAGGCCCGCGGTGACGTGGAACTCCGGCTGCCCGAGTAAGCGTTAAGCGGTCGGGCAGGCGGGCACCACCGGTACCGGCCGCCTCACGGGCAGGACGACAACCGGCAGATGAACCATGTGAGGGGCGAACACTCGGTGAAGGCGCTGCGCATCAGAACGCTGCTGGGGCTGTTCGCGGTGGCGGGGGTGCTCTCCTGGGCCGGGGCCAAGCTCTGGGACTCGCTCGGCACGCTGCCGAGCGTCCCCCTGGCCGCGCCCATCGTGCTCGCGCTGATCGCGGTGGTGCTCACGGCGACCGCGCTGTCGCTGCGCACCCGGCTGCGCGCCCAGCGCGACCGGGTCCCCGGAGCCAAGGGCGTCGACCCGCTGCTGGCCGCCCGCGCGGTGGTCTTCGGCCAGGCGAGCGCCCTGGTCGCGGCCCTGGTCGCCGGGATGTACGGCGGCACCGGCGTCTTCCTGCTGCTCTACCAGTGGGACGTGCCGCCCCGCCGGGACCAGGGGGTCTACGCGGCCTTCGCGGTCCTGGCCGGCCTCGCGGTCGTCGCCGCGGCGATCTTCCTGGAGCGGGTCTGCAAGCTCCCCGAAGATCCCGAGGGCACCGCGACCGGTATCTGAGACTCCGTGTTGACCGTCTCGAGGGTGGCGTGATTCAGTCGGCGTTGTGAGTGGTATCGGTCGGCGACTTCACCGGCGAGTGCACCTGGACCTCGTCCGGTACGCGGGTTGCGTGTGTCCGGGTTCACGTTGAACCCCGCCGTCCAGCTCACCTCCGCGCCGTAGCCCGCCGCCCCGTCCCCTCCCGGACCGCGCGACGCCGTGCCGGCGCCTCCTTCCAGGGTGGTCCCCGTTGTCCGCACCAGCGCTTGTCTCCGTGTCCCCTGCCGCGATCCCGGCCCTCGCACCAACGGTCGCCCCGACCGTCTCCGCCGCCGCGGCTCCCGTCGAGGCTCCGCACCCCGCCGCGCCCACGGCGGCCGAGCTGCTCGACTTCGCCCGCTCCGTCGCCGCCGACCCGCAGAAGGTCGCGCAGCTCGAACTCGACCCGCTGGACCGCACCTGGATCCGGCTGGAGGGGCCCGGCGGCGCCGAGGCCTGGCTGCTGGGCTGGCCGCCCGGCACCGAGACCGGCTGGCACGACCACGGGGGCTCGTACGGGGCCTTCGTGACCGCGGGCGGCGAGCTGACCGAGGAGTCCCTGGCGGTGCCGCTGCCGTCCGAGGGCTGGAAGTCCCTCGAACTGGCGGAGGGACTGGACAGGACCCGCGCGCTGCCGGCCGGCAAGGGCCGCGCCTTCGGCCGCAACCATGTGCACCAGGTCGTCAACCGCTCCACCGAGCGGCACGCCATCTCGGTGCACGCCTACTACCCGCCCCTTCCGCTGATCCGCCGCTACCTCCGCGACGACCGCACCCTGCGGCTCGACGTCGTGGAACACCCGGAGACCTGGTGACCCAGCCCGCCGCCCCCGCTGCCCGCAGCATCGACGACCACCTCGCCCGCGTCAGGACCCGGCTGGAGCGCCTCGACGCGCCGGCCGCCGCGAAGGCGGCCGCGGCCGGCGCCGTCCTGGTCGACATCCGCTACGCCGCGCTGCGCGACCGGGACGGCCTCATTCCGGGCGCGCTCGTCGTGGAGCGCAACGAACTGGAGTGGCGGCTCGACCCGCTCGGCGACTTCAAGCTCCCCGAGGCGACCGACCACGACCTGACGGTCGTGGTGATCTGCAACGAGGGGTACGCCAGCAGCCTCGCCGCGGCCTCGCTGCAGGACCTGGGCCTGCACCGCGCCACCGACCTCGACGGCGGCTTCCAGGCGTGGCGCGCGGCGGGGCTCCCGGTGACCCCGCCGGACGCGCCCCCGCAGGAGCCGGAAGGCGCCTAGCCGGCCCGCTCGATCGACTCGATCGTGACGTCGGCGCGGTCCGCGCCGTGCGCGTCCGCGTCGATCGAGCGGCGCAGCGCCTCGTGCAGCCGGGCCGGCGTCAGGACGCCGAGGAAGTGGTCGCCGTCGACGACGGCGATCCACCCCGCGTCGTACTGCAGCATCGCGCTGAACGCCTGCTTGAGCGTCGCGCCGATCGGCACCCACGCCTCCATGCGCCGGGCGTGGTCGCGGACCGTGGAGCCCTTGCCGAGCAGCGAGTCGACGGTGATCCAGCCGTGCAGCGCGCCGCCCGCGTCCAGGACGACCGCCCAGCGGGAGCCCTCCTTGCGCATCCGCGCGGCGGCGGTCTCCACCGGGTCGTCGAGCCGCACGGTGGGCGGCTGCTCCAGGTCCGCGGCCTCGATCTCCGTCACCGACAGCCGCTTGAGGCCCCGGTCGGCACCGACGAAGTCGGCCACGTACGGCGTGGCGGGCGCGCCCAGCACGGTGGCGGGCGTGTCGAACTGCTCGACGCGGCCCTCCCCGTAGACGGCGATGCGGTCGCCGAGCCGGACCGCCTCCTCGATGTCGTGCGTCACGAAGAGAACGGTCTTGCGGACGGTGGCCTGCAGCCTCAGGAACTCCGACTGCAACCGCTCGCGCACCACGGGGTCGACGGCGCCGAAGGGCTCGTCCATCAGCAGCACCGGCGGATCCGCGGCCAGCGCGCGCGCCACCCCGACGCGCTGCCGCTGGCCGCCGGAGAGCTGGTCGGGGTAGCGGTCGCCGTAGACGGACGGGTCGAGGCCGACCAGGTCCAGCAGCTCGGCGGCGCGCTCGCGGGCCTTGCCGCGCTTCCAGCCCAGCAGCGCCGGCACGGTCGCGGTGTTCTCCAGCACGCTCTTGTGCGGGAACAGGCCGACCTGCTGGATGACGTAGCCGATCCGGCGGCGCAGCTTCACCGGGTCGATGGCGGCGATGTCCTCGCCCTCCACCAGGATCCGGCCCGAGCTCGGCTCGATGAGCCGGTTGACCATCTTCATGGTCGTCGTCTTGCCGCAGCCGGACGGCCCCACCAGTGTGACCAGCTCGCCTTCCGCGACCTCGAACGACAGGTCGTCGACGGCGATCGTGCCGTCCGGGTACCGCTTGGTGACGTTCTCGAATCGGATCATCGGTGCCTGGAATCCTCACTGACGGGTTCTCAAGACCGTACTCTCCCCGACTTTCGGCCGTGAATTGTGGCGGGAGTATTGCAGCTGCATGGCGGACCGGCCGGATTGTCACAGGTGCCGGATAGGGTCGGGCCACGCGGCGACCACGAGGCTGTCGCAGGCCGGACGGCGGACCGGACGGCCGGCGGAATGTCGGGCGAGTGCACGGACCGGAGCGGGGGAGGTGAGGGGCATGGCGAAGCGGAACTGTCTGGTTTCCAACGACTGGATCTGCGGTGAATACCTGCGCACCCGCAGTCACGAGCTGGCCGATGCCACCGTCCAGCACCTGTGGATCACGGCGGTGTCGGTGGCCCTCGGGCTGCTCATCGCGTTCCCGGTGGCCCTGGTCGCGCGGCGCTGGCGGTTCCTGGCGGGCCCCGTGCTCGGCCTGTCGACCGTCCTGTACACGGTGCCGTCGCTGGCCATGTTCTCGCTGCTGCTGCCGGTCTTCGGTATCTCGCCCGCGGTCGTCGTGACCGGTCTGGTGCTCTACTCCCTGACGATCCTGGTGCGCAACATCATGGCCGGGCTGGAGTCCGTGCCGGAGGACGTCAGAGAGGCCGCCCGCGGCATGGGGTACGGCCCGCTGCGGCTGCTGTTCGCCGTGGAGCTGCCGCTGTCGCTGCCCGCGCTGATGGCCGGCCTGCGGATCGCCACGGTGTCGACGGTGGCCCTGACCACGGTCGGCGCCATCATCAACTACGGCGGCCTCGGCAACCTGATCTACACCGGGATCGACACGATCTTCAAGGCGCAGGTGCTCACCGCCTCGGTGATCTGCGTGGTCATCGCCATCGCGGCCGACGTCCTGCTGCTGGGTGTGCAGTGGCTGCTCACCCCGTGGGCGCGGAGCAGGAAGGCGGCCTGATGGACGCGGTATCCGGAGCCTGGGACTGGCTGAACGACAGCGCCAACTGGCACGGCACGGACGGGGTCTGGCACCGGCTGGGCGAGCACCTGTACTTCACCGTCGTCTGCCTGGCGCTGGCCTGCCTGATCGCGCTGCCGATCGCGATCGTGCTGGGCCACCTCGGCAAGGGCGGCGGCCTCGCGGTGAACATCTCCAACGTGGGCCGCGCGGTGCCCACGTTCGCCATCCTCGTCCTGCTGATGTTCGCGATGGGCTCGGACAGCGACTGGCCGACCATCATCGCGCTGGTGCTCTTCGCCGTGCCGCCGCTGATGACCAACGCCTACGTCGGCATGCGCGAGGCCGACCGCGATGTCGTCGAGGCCGCCCGCGGCATGGGGATGACCGGCGGCCAGCTGATGTTCCGCATCGAGCTGCCGCTGGCCTTCCCGCTGATCTGGACGGGCGTGCGCTCCGCGGCGGTGCAGGTGGTCGCCACCGCGACCATCGCCGCCATGGCGGGCGGCGGCGGCCTCGGCCGGATCATCACAGCCGGCTTCAACCGGCAGATCACCGCGCAGGTGGTGGCCGGCGCGGTCCTGGTGGCAGGACTGGCGCTGCTGATCGAGGGAATCTTCATCGCGTTGCAGTGGTTGCTCGACCCGATGCGGCGCCGTCGCCGCCCCCGGTCCGGCAGCGTCGTCCCCGCCTCGACCCCCGCGACCTCCGCGACACCCTGATCGTCATGACGTTTCGTGCCCTTTGGATGGAGAACCGATGAACCCGACGCTGCGCGTCACGATGGTGGCCGCTGCCGCCGCACTGCTCCTCACCGGCGTCACCGGCTGCGGTGGCGACAGCCTGGAGAAGGGGTCCGACAAGAGCGCCTCCCCGTCGTCCGGCGAGAAGAAGGGCTCCCTGGTGATCGGCTCCGCCGGGTTCACCGAGAGCACGGTGCTCGCCGAGCTGTACGCGCGGGTCCTCAAGGACGCCGGCTACTCCACCTCGGTGCAGACGCTGAAGAACCGCGAGCTCTACGAACCTGCGCTGGAGAAGGGGCAGATCGACATCGTCCCCGAGTACGCGGCGACGCTCGCCGAGTACTTCAACACCAAGCAGAACGGCCCCAAGGCCGCCCCGGTGGCCTCCGCCGACGTGGTGGCCACGGTGAAGGCGCTCAGAGGGTTCGCCGAGCCCAAGGGCCTGAAGGTCCTCGACGCCGGCCCCGCCATCGACCAGAACGCCTTCGCGGTCAACAAGGACTTCGCCACCGAGCACAAGCTGAAGACCCTCAGCGACCTCGGCGCCGCCAAGGTCCCGGTCAAGCTGGCCGCCGGTGACGAGTGCCCGGACCGGCCCTTCTGCTCGCCGGGCCTGAAGTCCAAGTACGGCATCAACATCACCGGCATCGACCCCAAGGGCGTCGGCACCGTGCAGTCCAAGCAGGCCGTCAAGGACGGCACCGACCAGCTGGTGCTGACCACGACCACGGACGCCACGCTCGACCAGTTCAACCTGGTGCTGCTGACGGACGACAAGGGGCTGCAGAACGCGGACAACCTGCTCCCGGTGGTGAACGCGAAGGAGGCCGGCTCGGCCGACATCGCCACCGTCCTCGGCAAGCTCACCCAGGCGCTCACGACCGCCGACCTCACCGACCTCAACGCGAAGGTCGACGCGGAGCGCCAGAAGCCGGCCGACGTCGCCGCCGCGTACCTGAAGTCGAAGGGTCTGATCCAGGGCTGACGGGCTCCGCGGGCCCGGCGCGACCGGGTCCGCGGGCCAGGTCCGACCGGGTCCGCGCCCGGGTCCGCCCGCCGCGACCCGTAACGGGTTCGACCGGATACGGGGGCATCCGCGACGTCGCCGCGCCCACGCATGGTGTCGGTCCGGATGCCCTCCGTGTCCGTCGCCCCCGCGAAGCCGGGGAGAGCGCGCTAAATCGGGCCCCGTGGCCCCACGCGTCTCATTCGCACGCTAGTTTCGAGCCATGCCACGAGGACGCCACCGCCATTCACCCCCACTGCACCGGCTGCTGCCCCCGCTGACGCTGGCCGGGTCAGCGGCGGCCTGTGTCGCCGCCGCCTGGATCAGCTCCGATCCGATGGTGCTGCGCGCGGTCGTCGCCGCGGCCGCGGTGGCCGCCTGCGGCGGTGCGGTCATGGCGCGCACGTGGGACCGGGCCGCCGGCCGCCGCGTCGCCGACCTCACCACCGCCCGCGCCCGTGACGAATGGCACGCCGACGAGCGCATAGCCGAGCTCGAGACGGACCTCGAGGAGTCCCGCGAGCTGCGCGTGCGCCTGGACACCAAGCTCAGCGCCAAGCGCGGCGAGCTGGCCCGGCTGCGCACCGAACACGCCGATCTGCTCCGCCGCTACGCCACCGCCGAGAGCGAGCGCGCCCGCGCCCTCGAAGGCCGCCGCCAGCTCGCGCTGGAGGCCGCCAAGGCCCCGCTGGCCATCGCCGCCTCGCTCGTCGGCCCGGCCGCCTACAAGAAGGCGGACGAGGCGCTGCTGAACCTCAACCGCAATGCCGCCCGCCAGCAGGCCCTGCGTACCGTCGAGGAGGCCAGGCGCCGCGACGCCGCGGCCGCCGGCGGCACCGGCGACCGCGACGACGAGCCCCAGGGGCGGCACGCGGCGGCCGAGCCCGCGGAGCCCGCCGAGCCGACGCACACCCGCACGGAGTCCGAGGCCCCCCGCGCCACCTCCACCGGCGGCCTGCCGGTCCGCGAGCACCGGCTGGTGCCCGCCGTGGCCGCCGCCGTCCTGCCCTACGCGCAGCCGCACCGGGGCGGATCGGCCAGCCGGGCGCTCGGCGGGTTCGACTTCTTCGGCACCCAGAAGCCCGGCGCGCACGAGGACCTCGCGGACGTCGTCGGCGAGGAGGCGTACGCGGAGCACGAGGCGCAGCTGGCGGCCGAGGCGCGGGCGGCGGAGGTCATCGACCTCACCGAGCACGACGAGACCGAGCAGATCGACGTCAGCGGCCTGCGCGCGCACTCCTCCTGAGGCGCGGGCCGGCCGGCCGCGTGCCGGCTACTTGTCGACGTCTCCGACGACGAAGAACATCGAGCCCAGGATCGCCACCATGTCCGCGATGAGCGTCCCGGGCAGCAGCACCGTCAGCGCCTGGATGTTGTTGTACGACGCCGAGCGCAGCTTGAGCCGGTACGGGGTCTTCTCGCCCTTGGAGACCAGGTAGTAGCCGTTGAGCCCCAGCGGGTTCTCGGTCCAGGCGTACGTGTGCCCCTCCGGCGCCTTCAGCACCTTCGGCAGCCGCTGGTTGATCGGGCCCTGCGGCAGCTCGCCGAGCCGGTCGAGGCAGGCGTCGGCCAGGTCCAGCGCGTTGTGGGTCTGCGCGAGCAGCACCTCGAAGCGGGCCAGGCAGTCGCCCTCGGTGCGGGTGACGACCTTCAGGGTGTCCTGCAGCTCCCCGTAGGCCAGGTACGGCTCGTCGCGGCGCAGGTCGAAGTCGACGCCCGACGCGCGGGCGATCGGCCCGCTGACGCCGAATCCGTGCACCGCCTCCGCCGACAGCGTGCCGACCCCGCGGGTGCGGCCGCGGAAGATCTCGTTGCCGAGCACCAGGTCGTCGAAGCGGTCCATCCGTGACCTGACCTGCGCGACGGCGTGCCGGGCGCGGCCGAGCCAGCCGTTCGGCAGGTCCTCCTTGAGGCCGCCGACCCGGTTGAACATGTAGTGCATCCGGCCGCCGGAGATCTCCTCCATGACGTTCTGCAGTTCCTCGCGCTCCCGGAACGCGTAGAACACCGCGGTGATGCCGCCCAGCTCCAGCGGGTACGAGCCGAGGAACATCAGGTGGTTGAGCACCCGGTTCAGCTCGGCGAGCAGGGTGCGGGTCCACACCGCGCGCTCGGGGACCTCCATGCCGAGCATCCGCTCGACGGCCATCACGACGCCCAGCTCGTTGGAGAACGCCGACAGCCAGTCGTGGCGGTTGGCCAGCATGATGATCTGGCGGTAGTCGCGCGCCTCGAACAACTTCTCCGCGCCGCGGTGCATGTAGCCGACGACGGGCTCCGCCGTGGTGATCCGCTCGCCGTCCAGCACGATCCGCAACCGCAGCACTCCGTGCGTGGAGGGGTGCTGGGGGCCGATGTTCAGCACCATGTCGGTGCCCTCGGCCTGGCCGCCGATGCCGATCGTGGTCTCCGTCATGGACGGCATTCTGTCAGTCGCCGCTCCGGTTCCGCTGGGGGGCGGCCGATCTCCGTCACGCCGGCAGCAGGCCGCGGCAGGCGTCGCCGACGGGGGTCGCGAGCCAGCGGAAGGCGCCGAGGCCGCCGGGGTCGGTCAGCTCCGCGGCCTCGCCCGCGGCGGCCAGGGCGCGCAGGTAGCCGCGGGGGTCGGTGGAGGCCAGGGCGAGCGGCGGGCGGGCCCCGGAGACGCCCAGGGCGCGCAGGGCGGCGCGCTGGGTGAGGAGGGGCGCGCCGCCGCCGGCGGCGTCCAGCGCCACGTGCGAGGTGAGGTCGCAGGAGCCGTCCGGCACCGGCGGCACCTCGCGGCCGTCGCGGAAGCCGGTGAGCGTGCCGTACGGGGGCCGCGCGGCCCGTTCGTGGGCGTAGTCGACGGCGACGGCGAGCCCGGCGTCCAGGCAGCCGGCGGCCGCCGCCCAGGCGGCGTCGCGGGGGAGCCCGATCTCGGCGCGGGCGCCGGGCGCCCCCTCGATCGGCCACCAGCGCCGCAGCCAGGCCGCGTCCCCGGCGCTCAGCGGCCCGCCGGGGCGCTCCCGGCCGTCGGAGGGGCGGACGAGGACGTAGCGCGGCTCGCCCGACCCGTCGGTCTCGGCGATGTCGACGGGGACGTTGTCGAGCCACTCGTTGGCGAACAGCAGCCCCCGCACGCCCCGCGGCGGGGTGCCGGTCCAGCGGACGCGGGCGTCGAGCCCGGCGGGGCGCGCGGAGCGCTCGACGGCGTACGGCACGACACGCGCGGCCGTTCCGTCCGGCAGGGCGTCGAGGACCCCGGTCAGCAGCTCGCCGGAGCCTGCGCCGACGTCGACGAGCGCCAGCGCGTCGGGCCGGCCCAGCGCCGTGTCCACCCGCACCAGCAGTTCCGCGACGGCCCGCGCGAAGAGCGGGGAGGCATGCACGGAGGTCCGGAAGTGCGCGGCGGGCCGTTCGCGGACGAAGAAGCCCCCGGGCCCGTAGAGGGCGCGTTCCGTCGCGTCCCGCCAGCCGGTCCAGGCGGGGCTCTCCCGGTCGCCGTCGTCCTCGGTCACGGGACCACCGTAGGCCGTGCCGCGGGATGCCGGGGGAACGTGCGTCCTGTCACAGCGGAACCGGAACGACCTGGGGATGCGTCGAAGGCCAGAGCGGGCAGTCCCTCGACACGGGTAGGGTTTCGTGGGTCAAACATGTCCGCCCGCGACGCCGCGGCAGCGAGAGCGCAGGCCCTGTGACCGCGCCGCGGACTCATCGATCATGAGCCATGGGTGCACCGCGCCGCGATGGGCATGTGCCATTAGGGAGTGAACAGCGGATGACGGCCGGCAACAACGGCGCCTCTGAGAACGACGACCCCTTCGCGTACCTCTACCGCTCGGAAGGCGGTGAGGGCGACGCCTCGGGGTCGGCCCCGGACGGCGCGACGGTGGCACAGCCGGGCGTGCCACGCACGTCGTACAACCAGGTCCAGCGGGTCGGCGAGCGCCGTCCGCCGCAGCAGGGCGGCTACGGCTACCCGCAGCAGCAGCAGCCGCAGCAGCACCAGCAGCCGGGTCACGACCAGGGCCGCGGGCAGCAGCAGCCCCAGGGGCCGCAGAACACCCAGCAGACGCAGCAGACCCAGCACGCGCCGCACGGCGGCGGCAGCGGCGGCGGGTCGCAGGGCCCGAACCGCAAGGGGCTGCTCATCGGCGCCATCGCGGTGGTCGTGGCGGTCGCCATCGGCATCGGCTTCGCGATGACGGGCGGCGACGGCAAGAAGGACGACGCGAAGGACCAGCCGACCACCGCGCCGGCCACCAGCGCCCCGGCCACCCCGAGCCCGTCCGCCAGCACCCCCGAGAAGTTCGCGTCGAAGGTCGTGGACGCCTCCACGCTGTCGCTGTCCGGCAGCGCCGCGCAGTCCACCGCGCAGCCGGGCGCCAAGGCCGCGGGCGGCACGTCCGTGGGCGGCTTCACCCCCGGCGCGAGCGCCGCGTACACCTTCGAGGTACCGAAGGACGGCACGTACACGCTGTTCATCAGCTTCGGCAACGTCGGTGAGGACGCCGGTCTCACGCTCAGCGAGAACGGCAAGCTCCGCACCAACCCGGTCAACATGCGCAACTACATGAAGACCGCCGACTGGACGAAGGCGTGGGCCACCACCTACGTGTGGGTGGATCTCAAGAAGGGCTCCAACACCCTCGCCCTCACCTGCGCGCCGGGCAACAAGTGCGGCGTCAACCTCGACCAGGTGTGGATGAAGGAAGGCCAGGTCAAGAAGTAGCGCGCGGGGCACGAAGCGCGTTACGGGGCGGCCCGCCCGGTTCGGGGCGGACCGCCTGCGGGAAGCCCCCCTCAGGGGCCGCAGCGGGCCTCTGCGGGCCCTGGCGGCCTGTGGAGGGCCGGACCCTCAGCGGAGCCGTACGGGCCTCAGGAGGGCCGGACGATCCACTCGCCCTTGCGCATCACGCCGACCAGGTCGTACGAGGCGTCGAGCACCACCAGGTCCGCGTCCTTGCCGACCTCCAGCGACCCGATGCGGTCGTACTGGCCGAGCAGCCGCGCCGGGTTCGCCGAGATGGCCCGCACCGTGTCGGACAGCGACAGCCGGTCGATGGTGACGGCGCGCTTGAAGGCGGTGTCCAGGGTGAGGGTGGAGCCCGCGATGGAGCCGTTCTCCACCAGCCGGGCGACCCCGTCCTTGACCTCGACGGCCATCGGGCCCAGGTCGTAGTGACCGTCCCCGAAGCCCGCCGCGTCCATCGCGTCGGTGATGAACGCGACCCGGTCCGCGCCCGCGCTGCCGAAGGCGAGCTCCAGCACGGCGGGGTGCAGGTGCGTGCCGTCGTTGATCAGCTCGACGGTGACCCGCTCGTCCTCCAGCAGCGCCGCGATCGGGCCGGGCGCGCGGTGGTTGAGCGTGGGCATGGCGTTGAACAGGTGCGTGGCGACGGTCGCGCCCGCCTCGATGGCCTCGATCGTCTGCTCGTACGTCGCGTCGGTGTGGCCGATGGCGGCGATCACGCCGTTCTCGACCAGCAGCCGCACCGAGTCGAGTCCGCCGGGCAGTTCGGTGGCGAGGGTGACCATCTTCGCCGTGCCGCGGGCGGCGTCGACGAGCTTGCGGACCTCGGCGGGGTCCGGGTCGCGCAGCAGCGACTCCATGTGCGCGCCTTTGCGGCACGGCGAGATGAACGGGCCCTCGAAGTGGATGCCGGCCAGGTCGCCCTGCTCGACGAGCTCGGACAGCAGCGCCGCGCGCTGGGCCAGCACGTCCATCTCGCCGGTGACGGTCGACGCGACCACGGTCGTCGTGCCGTGCTCGCGGTGGGTGCGGACGCCGGTGAGGATCTCCTCCGGGGTCCCGGACGTGAAGGACGCCCCGCCGCCGCCGTGGTTGTGGATGTCGACGAAGCCGGGGACGACGATATGGCCGCTGAGGTCGAGCGAGCCCGCCTCGGCGGACTCGTCGGCCACGATCCGGCCGCCGTCGACGGTCACCCGGCCGTTCTCCACCACGCCTGACGGCAGCACCACACGGGCACCGGTCAACACCGTGCGCTGCGTTGTCGTTACGGGGGCCATCAGGCGGTTACCTCCACGGAGAGAAGATCCCAGGCGAGCAGACCCGCGCCCAGGCATCCTGCGGTGTCCCCGAGGGCGGCGGGGACGATGAGCGGGAGCTTCTGGAACGTGATGCGCTCCTCGACGGCCGCGCGGAGCGGGCCGAAGAGTGTGTCCCCAGCTTCGGCCAGACCGCCGCCGATGATGAGGACCCGCGGGTCCAGAAGAGTGATGCCGGTGACCAGGCCGTCGGCGAGCGCCTCGATCGCCTCGCGCCACACGGTCAGCGCGCGCGGGTCGCCGGACTCGACGGCCTTGGCGCAGTCGGCCGCGTCGGCCTCGGGGTCGCCGCTGGCGGCCGCCCAGGCGCGGGAGACCGCGGAGGCGGAGGCCAGCATCTCCAGGCAGCCGCGCTGCCCGCAGCCGCACAGCGGGCCGCCCGGCCGGACGACGATGTGGCCGATCTCGCCGGCGGCGTCGTGCGCGCCCGCCTCGATGCGGCCCTCGATGCCGATGGCGCCCGCGATGCCGGTGCCCAGCGGGAGGAAGAAGAACCGGTCGGCGCCGTTGCCCGCCCCGATGCGGCCCTCGGCGAGACCGCCGGTGCGCACGTCGTGCCCGAGCGCGACGGGGACGCCGCCGAGCCGCTCGGAGACCAGCGCGCGCAGCGGCAGGTCGCGCCAGCCGAGGTTGGCGGCGTAGACGGCGATGCCGGCCGCGGCGTCCACGATCCCGGGCACGGCGACGCCGGCCGCGGCGGCGGGTTCGCCGTACTCGCGGAGCCCGTGGTCCCGCAGATCGGCGGCGAAGCCGAGGATGGTGGCGACCACGGCCTCCGGGCCGCGTTCGCGTCCGGTCGGACGGCGGGCTTCGTGCAGAAGCGTGCCGTCCTCCCCGACCAGGGCGGCCTTCATTCCTGTACCGCCCACATCGAGCGCGATGACGTGTCTCACGCAGGACAGTGTCCCCTCTACACAAGGAAAGGTCTAGTCCACTTACGCCATGAAGATCACCGTTCGGGAGGGAGTGAATCGCCGGGTCTGCGGGCTTCCATCCCTTCTGTCCCGACGCTCGGGGAAGGGTGTTGCCGAAGCGAGACAGGCGTGGTGTAGACCTTGGGTGGGCAGCGCGGGCAGACTCGGGCACTTGACGCCCCCGGAAACGTGCGGGGGCGGGCGGATGAAGGCGGTAGGAGAACGGTGCACCGGCGACGACTCCTGGGTACGGCGGCAGCGGGTATCGCGGCGGCGCTGGCTCTGACGACACTCAGTGGATGCGGTGGAAGCAGCGGCCTCGGCGGCGACGTCACGCTGCACATGGTCGCGGCCGACTACGGCACCGACGCGGCCACCAGTTCCAAGAAGTACTGGGACGACCTCGGCCGCGCCTTCGAGGCCAAGAACCCCGGCATCAAGATCGACATCCAGGTGATCGACTGGGACCACGTCGACACCAAGGTCGCGGAGATGGTGGCGGCCGGCAAGGCGCCCGACATAGCCCAGATAGGCTCCTACGCCGCCTACGCGTCCAAGGGCCAGCTGTACGCCGCCGACGAGCTCTTCCCGATCAGCGCGCAGGCCGACTTCATCCCCTCGCTGGCCGCCGCGGGGGAGCAGAACCGCACGCAGTACGGCATCCCCTTCGTCTCCAGCTCCCGGATGTTCTTCTACAACCAGACGCTGTTCGACGACGCGGACATCAAGAAGGCGCCCACCACCTGGGACGACATCGAGGCCGACGCGAAGAAGCTGAAGGCGCACGGCGTCAAGATGCCGTTCGGCCTGCCGCTGGGCCCCGAGGAGCCGCAGGCCGAGTCCCTGATGTGGATGCTCGGCAACCAGGGCTCGTACACCGACACCGTCGGCAGCTACACCATCGACTCGCAGCCGAACGTCGAAGCCTTCCAGTGGCTCAAGGACAAGCTGGTCGCGCCCGGCCTCACCGGCGGCGACCCCGCCAAGACCAACCGCCGCACCGTCTTCGACGCCTTCCTGTCCGGCAAGGCCGGCATGGTCAACGGCCACCCGACGCTGCTCAAGCAGGCGCTGGCCAAGGGCATCAAGGTCAAGGCCGTGCAGATCCCCGGCAAGGGCGGCCGGATCACCGAGACGCTCGGCGTCGCCGACTGGATGATGGCCTTCAAGCAGAACGGCCACCGCGGCGAGATCGGCAAGTTCCTGCAGTTCGCGTACAGCGCCGAGAACTCGATCAAGTTCCTCGACGAGTACGGCCTGCTGCCGGTGACCAACTCGGCCATGCAGGCGATGCGCAAGGACCCGAAGGACAAGGACCTCATCGAGTTCATCGACCTGCTGCCGTCCGCCCAGTTCTACCCTGTGGACAAGACCTCCTGGGGACCGGTCAACGACCAGCTGAAGAAGGTCATCGGCAGCGCCGTGCACGGCGACCCCAAGACGGTCCTCAGCGACCTGCAGCGCTTCGCCGAGACGCAGGACGCCGCGCAGAAGTCGAAGTAGCCCAGGTGGCCCGGCAGCCACGAGTCGACGTCGAGGGGACGCGGGTGGAGAGCGAGAGCGGGGGCCTGACCGCCCAGGACCGGGCCGTCCTCGACCTCGCCGCCCGCACCTGGGCGGGGCCGGGCGCGAAGGAACGGGCGATCCGGGAGCGGCTCGGCATGTCCGCCACTCGCTACTACCAGCTCCTCAACGCGCTCCTCGACGACCCCAGGGCGCTCGCGCACGACCCGGTGACGGTCAACCGCCTGCGCCGGGCGAGGGACGCCCGCCGCGAGTCGCGCTGAGCCGCGCTTCCGTCCGCCTGCCGTGCCCCCTGCACTGGGCGCGCCCCGCCTGGGTAGGGTCAGCGCATGAGCAGTCACCTGCTGACCTCGTCCACGTCCGACGGCAAGGAAGGCCTCGCGGCGTTCCTCGCGAACCCCGAGCGCGCCGTGGTCGCTCTCGACTTCGACGGCACCCTCGCGCCGATCGTCCCCGACCCCGAGAGCGCCCGCGCCCACCCCGGCGCCGCGCCCGCCCTCGCCCGGCTCGCCCCGCACCTCGCGGCGGTCGCGGTGATCACCGGCCGCCCGGCCGGCGTGGCGGTCCGGTACGGCGGCTTCGCCGGCGTGCCGGGGCTGGAGCGGCTCGTCGTGCTCGGCCACTACGGCGCGGAGCGCTGGGACGCGGTCAGCGGTGAGGTGAAGTCCGCGGGCGACCACTCGGGCGTCGAGGCGGTACGGGCCGAGCTGCCGGGCTTCCTCGACGGGATCGGCGCCTGGCGCGGCACGTGGATAGAGGACAAGGGACGCGCGGTCGCCGTCCACACCCGCCGCACCGAGGACCCCGAGGCCGCCTTCGAGGCGCTCCGCGAACCCCTGTCCGAACTCGCCGCCTGCCACGGCCTCATCGTCGAACCCGGCCGCCTCGTCCTCGAACTGCGGCCCCCGGGCATGGACAAGGGCGTCGCCCTCGACGCCTACCTCCGCGAGGTCGACGCCGGCTCGGTGCTCTACGCGGGCGACGACCTCGGCGACCTCGCGGCCTTCGCCGCGGTCGAACGCCTCCGGGGCGAAGGCCTCCCCGGCGTCCTCGTCTGCAGCGGCACCGCCTCCGGCGAGGTCCCCCCGGAACTGGTCTCCCGCTCCGACCTCGTCGTCGACGGCCCGCAGGGCGTCGTGGACCTCCTCAACGCCCTGGCGGACGCACTCGAATCCCGCTGACCGGCCGGCCCGGTCAGCGGGTCAGCGCAGCTCGTCCAGCTGCGCCAGGAACCACTGCGCCGGGGGCAGGGCGGTTGCCGCGGCCGCCAGGCGCTTGGTGCGCTCCGCGCGTTCGTCCTCCGGCATGGTGAGGGCTTCGTGCAGGGCGCGGGCCGTGGAGCGGAGGTCGTAGGGGTTCACGACCAGGGCGTCGTCGCCGAGTTCCTCGTAGGCGCCCGCCTCGCGGGACAGGACCAGGGCGACGCCGTCGTCCGAGACGACCGGGACCTCCTTCGCGACCAGGTTCATGCCGTCGCGGATGGGGTTGACCAGGGCCACGTCGGCGAGGCGGTACGCGGCCAGCGAGCGGGCGAAGTCGTCCTTGACGTGCAGGAGCAGCGGCTGCCAGCCGTCCGTGCCGAACTCCGCGTTGATCTCGTCGGCCACCCGCTGCACCTCGGCGGTGTACTCGCGGTACACCGCGAGGTCGTGGCGCGAGGGGTACGCGAAGGCGATGTGCACGACGCGCTCGTGCCACTCCGGGTGCTCGGTGAGCAGCTGCCGGTAGGCGAGGAAGCCGCGCACGATGTTCTTGGAGAGCTCGGTGCGGTCGACGCGGACGATCGTGCGCCGGCCGTCGCCGACCTCGGAGCGCAGCGCGGCCAGCCGCTCCTCGACGTCGTCCTGGTGTGAGCGCTCCCGCAGGAAGTCGGCGTCGGCACCCAGCCCGTGCACGCCGATCCGCGTGGTGCGGCCCTCGTGGGTGACGGTCAGCTCGCCGGCGTCGTCGCGGCCGACGTCCGCGCCGAGGACGTCGGCGCAGCACGCAGCGAAGGCCTCCGCCCACCGGTGGGTGAGGAACGCGGCGCGGTCCGCGCCGAGGATGCCGGTCAGCAGCTCCGCCCCGATGTCGTCGGGCAGCAGGCGGAAGTAGTCCGGCGGCGCCCACGGGGTGTGCGAGAAGTGCCCGATCCGCAGGTCCGGGCGGCGCTCGCGCAGCAGCGCGGGGGCCAGCGACAGGTGGTAGTCCTGCACCAGGACGGTGGCGCCCTCCGCGGCCTCCTCGGCGAGCGCGTCCGCGAAGGCGGCGTTGTACGTCTCGTAGGACGCCCAGTCCTGCCGGAAGTCCTCGTCGAGGAGGGGTTCCAGGTGGGTCTGGAAGAGCAGGTGGTGGACGAACCACAGCACGGAGTTGGCGATGGAGTTGTACGCGGCGCCGAAGACGTCCGGCTCGATGCCCAGCATGCGCGTCTGCGCGTCGCCCTCGCCGCGGCGGACCGCCTCGCGGTCGCCCTCGCTCATGGCCGCGCACACCCAGACCGCCCCGGCGTCGGGGCCGATGGCGCTGAGCCCGGACACCAGGCCGCCGCCGCCGCGCTTGGCGGTGAGGGTGCCGTCCTCCCCGAGGGTGTACGAGACGGGTCCGCGGTTGGAGGCGACGAGGATCGGGGCTGCGCGATGAGCGACCATGCCGCCAGCCTAGCCAGGTGTCCCGCGACGCAAACGTGCTGGCGGCGCGCGGCGGGGTCACGCCCCCCGCGCGGGACGGAACCGGTTAGCCCGTGCGGCGGGCAGCGCGGTGGCTGAGGTATTCGGGGACGGTGATCATGGGAGGGCGCTCCTCCGCCGCCACCTCGTGCGTCGAGGGTTCGAAGCCGCCGTCCGCTCCCCGGTTGAACTGGGTGAGGACGGGGCGCACCAGCTGGCCGCGGGCGAGCCGGACCTGGGCGGTGCGGTAGATCGTGGCGGCCATCCGGCCGAGCGCCTGGCCGTCCTGGTGGCGGTGGTGGCGTACTCCCACGTCCACCTGGGCCAGGGCGTCCAGGCCGACGGTGTTCAGCGCGTCGACGAGCATGCCGAGCTCGACGCCGTAGCCGACGGGGAAGGGCAGCCGCTCCAGCAGGGAGCGGCGGGCCGCGTACTCGCCGCCCAGCGGCTGCACGAAGCCCGCCAGCAGCGGCCAGTGCAGGTTGAGCAGGGGGCGGGCGACGAGCTCGGTGACGCGGCCGCCGCCGGCCGGCACCACCGTGTCGCCGGTTTCGAGCGGGCGGTCGTACATGGCCTTGACCAGCTGGACACCGGGCTCGGTCAGCAGCGGTCCGATGATCCCGTGGACGAAGCGGGCGTCGAAGTCGCGCAGGTCCGCGTCGACGAAGCAGACGATCTCGCCGCTCGTCACCAGGAGCGACCGCCACAGCACCTCGCCCTTGCCGGGCACCGCGGGCAGGCCGGGGAGTATCTCGTCCCGGTGCACGACCCTGGCTCCGGCGCGGGCCGAGACCTCCGCCGTACGGTCCGTGGAGCCCGAGTCGATCACGATCAGTTCGTCCACGAGCGGGACGGGCCCGCTCATCAGCTCGTCGCGGATGGTGCGCACGATCGCACCGACCGTGGCCTCCTCGTCGAGGGCGGGCAGCACCACGCTGACCGTGCCCCGGTCGCCCGCGGAGCGCTTGGCCGCGCGCAGCCGGTCGAGGGGGCGGTCGGCGGCGGACCAGGACCGTCGATCGAGCCAGCGCTCCACCTCTTGCAGCACGTGCGTGACTCCCTGATCGTGGGTGACGGGCGGATTCCACCCCGCGGCGGACCCCTGTGTGACCCATCTCGCGGTACGGACGACCCTCTCAAGTGTCGGGCTCGTCGGTTACAGTCTTGAACAACGCGAGTGACCACCGCATGCCGGGGTCACCACGGAAAACAAATGCCCGGGCGTGAGCCCGGTGCCACAGCGCTCATCCAGAGGGACTGAGGGAACGGCCCGCAGAAGTCCCGGCAACCCTCCCGCCACATCTCGTCGTCGACGACGCGAGGCCAGGTGGGGAAGGTGCCAATTCCGTCTCGTGGCGATCGTCGCCGCGGGGAAGATGAGGAGAAAGGGCCTCGCCGTCATGGCTGTGCAGACCATCGACACCACTGGAACCACCCCGGACACCGGAGCCGACTTCGGCCCCGCCGTCGCCCTCTCCTGCCGCGAGTGCGGAGAACGCGTCGCGCTCGGTCCGGTCTTCGCCTGCCAGGAGTGTTTCGGGCCGCTCGAAGTGGCCTACGACCTCCCCACCGGTGACCCGGAAGCGCTGCGCAAGCAGATCGAGTCCGGCCCGGCGAACATCTGGCGCTACGCGCCGCTGCTGCCCGTCCCGGCCGACGTGGTCGACAAGCCCAACCTGAACCCGGGCTGGACCAAGCTGGTCAAGGCCGACAACCTGGCCCGCGAGCTGGGCGTCACCGGCGGCCTGTACGTCAAGGACGACTCCGGCAACCCGACGCACTCCTTCAAGGACCGCGTCGTGGCCATCGCCCTGGAGGCCGCCCGCACCTTCGGCCTCACCACGCTCTCCTGCTCCTCCACGGGCAACCTGGCGGGCGCCGTCGGCGCCGCCGCCGCCCGCGCCGGCTTCCGCTCCTGCGTGTTCATCCCGCACGACCTGGAGGCCGGCAAGGTCGTCATGGCCGCGGTGTACGGCGGCGAGCTGGTCGGCATCGAGGGCAACTACGACGACGTGAACCGGTTCTGCTCCGAGCTGATCGGCGACCCGATCGGCGAGGACTGGGGCTTCGTCAACGTCAACCTGCGCCCGTACTACGGCGAGGGCTCCAAGACCCTGGCGTACGAGATCTGCGAGCAGCTCGGCTGGCGGCTGCCGGACCAGATCGTCATCCCGATCGCGTCCGGTTCGCAGCTCACGAAGATCGACAAGGGGCTCCAGGAGCTGATCAAGCTCGGCCTGGTCGAGGAGAAGCCCTACAAGATCTACGGCGCGCAGGCCGAGGGCTGCTCCCCGGTCTCCGCGGCCTTCAAGGCCGGCCACGACGTCGTGCGCCCGGTGAAGCCGGACACGATCGCCAAGTCGCTGGCGATCGGCAACCCGGCCGACGGCCCGTACGTGCTCGACATCGCCCGCCGCACCGGCGGAGCGGTCGAGGACGTCACCGACGAGCAGTGCGTGGCCGCGATCAAGCTGCTGGCCCGCACCGAGGGCATCTTCGCCGAGACCGCGGGCGGGGTGACCGTCGGCGTCCTGCAGAAGCTCATCGAGACCGGTCAGCTCGACCCGTCGCTGGAGACCGTCGTCCTCAACACCGGTGACGGCCTGAAGACCCTGGACGCGGTCGCTCCGACCACCGGCCCGACCGCCGTCATCCGCCCGACCGTTGCCGCGTTCCGAGAGGCTGGCCTCGCATGAGTGCTTCTGTTCGTATCCCGACCATTCTGCGCACCTATACCGGCGGCCAGTCGGAAGTACCGGCCGAGGGTTCGACACTCTCCGAGATCCTCGAGTCGCTGGAGAAGAACCACGCGGGTATTTCGGCGCGCGTTCTCGACGACACGGGCAAGCTGCGGCGCTTTGTGAACGTCTATGTCAATGACGACGACGTGCGCTTTTCCGAAGGTCTGCAGACCTCCGTCCCGGACGGTGCGAATGTCTCGATCATTCCGGCGGTAGCCGGGGGCTGACCTCCGTCCCTACCCAGCGCGGCGTGAACTCATGCCCCGCCCACCCTGTGGTGGGCGGGGCATTTGAGTGTGGGGCGGTAGTTGAATCGAGGTACAGTTGCGCTGGACTCCCGCCTCCCCCTCCGCTGGGTTCGGCGATTTATCGCCAAATTCGCGAGATGATTGTCGTGTAGGCGAAGTATGTCCAGTCCGAGTTGCCCCGGATCCTTGTTGTTCATCCCTTTATTTCCGATCGGTCGTGCCCAGAATTCTCGTCTGATTGACCTGTTGCAGAGGGCATCCGTACGGATACATTCGGCCGCGGTCGACGCGTTCCGGCGCCGCCCCCAACCTTGGTGGGGGTGAGGTCTGACCCGGGTCCGCGAAGTGCGGATTCGCGATAGGGCCAGCAATAGGGGAGTTAGGGATGGCTCAGGGCACCGTCAAGTGGTTCAACGCGGAGAAGGGCTACGGCTTCATCGCGGTCGACGGTGGTGCGGATGTCTTCGTCCACTACAGCGCGATCCAGATGGACGGCTACCGCACCCTCGAAGAAGGCCAGCGAGTCGAGTTCGAGATCTCGCAAGGTCAGAAGGGGCCGCAGGCAGACATGGTCCGCCTGGCCGGCTGAAGCTCCGGAGCGTCGCCGACGACGCTACGCACTCACGCCGAAGGGTCCGTGTCCCGTCAGGGGCGCGGGCCCTTCGTGCGTCCTGGTGCGGGACGCGGCTGCGGGGCGCGCGGGGCGCCCGTGGCGCGGCGGCGGGGCGCCAGGGAGGCCGCCCGGGGGGCGGCTCGGGTGGTGGGGACGGGGGCGCGCGACGCCGCTCCGGGACCCCGAGTTGTCCACAGTCGCTTGCACTCGACTAGGGCGAGTGCTAATCATTGGCGTTAGCACTCTGACAGTGAGAGTGACAGAAGGACCGGGTCGGCGAGGCCCGTTCGACCGCTGGGAAGAGCCCGGCGATCGGCAGGCCGTCCGTCGCGGGCGCCACGCGGTCCACTGAAATCCACCCCTGTCCGGGAGGACCACTTCTATGGCCAAGATCATCGCGTTCAACGAGGAAGCTCGGCGCGGCCTCGAGCGCGGGATGAACCAGCTCGCCGACGCCGTCAAGGTCACCCTCGGCCCGAAGGGCCGCAACGTCGTCCTCGAGAAGAAGTGGGGCGCCCCCACGATCACCAACGATGGTGTTTCCATCGCCAAGGAGATCGAGCTCGAGGACCCGTACGAGAAGATCGGCGCCGAGCTGGTCAAGGAAGTCGCGAAGAAGACCGACGACGTCGCCGGTGACGGCACGACGACCGCGACCGTTCTCGCCCAGGCCCTCGTCAAGGAAGGCCTCCGCAACGTAGCCGCGGGCGCCAACCCGATGGCCCTCAAGCGCGGCATCGAGAAGGCCGTCGAGGCCGTCTCCGCCCAGCTGCTCGAGCAGGCCAAGGACGTGGAGACCAAGGAGCAGATCGCTTCGACGGCCTCCATCTCCGCCGCCGACACCCAGATCGGCGAGCTCATCGCCGAGGCGATGGACAAGGTCGGCAAGGAAGGCGTCATCACCGTCGAGGAGTCGCAGACCTTCGGGCTCGAGCTCGAGCTCACCGAGGGCATGCGCTTCGACAAGGGCTTCATCTCCGCGTACTTCGCGACCGACCTGGAGCGCATGGAGTCGTCGCTCGACGACCCGTACATCCTGATCGTCAACTCGAAGATCGGGTCGGTCAAGGACCTGCTCCCGCTCCTCGAGAAGGTCATGCAGTCCGGCAAGCCGCTGCTGATCATCGCCGAGGACGTCGAGGGCGAGGCGCTCTCCACCCTCGTCGTCAACAAGATCCGTGGCACCTTCAAGTCCGTCGCCGTCAAGGCCCCGGGCTTCGGTGACCGCCGCAAGGCCATGCTCGGCGACATCGCCATCCTCACCGGTGGCACCGTCATCTCCGAGGAGGTCGGCCTCAAGCTGGAGAACGCCGGTCTCGACCTGCTCGGCCGTGCCCGCAAGGTCGTCATCACCAAGGACGAGACCACGATCGTGGACGGTGCCGGCGAGGCCGACCAGGTCGCCGGTCGCGTCAACCAGATCCGTGCCGAGATCGAGAACTCGGACTCGGACTACGACCGCGAGAAGCTCCAGGAGCGCCTGGCGAAGCTCGCGGGCGGCGTGGCCGTCATCAAGGCCGGTGCCGCGACGGAGGTTGAGCTCAAGGAGCGCAAGCACCGCATCGAGGACGCCGTTCGCAACGCGAAGGCCGCCGTCGAAGAGGGCATCGTCGCCGGTGGTGGCGTCGCTCTCATCCAGGCCGCCGTCGCGTTCGAGAAGCTTGAGCTCGAAGGTGACGAGGCGACCGGCGCCGCGATCGTGAAGCTGGCCCTCGAGGCCCCGCTGAAGCAGATCGCCGTCAACGGTGGCCTCGAAGGCGGCGTCGTTGTGGAGAAGGTCCGCAACCTGCCCATCGGTCACGGCCTGAACGCCGCGACCGGCGAGTACGTCGACATGATCGCCGAAGGCATCATCGACCCCGCCAAGGTCACGCGCTCCGCGCTGCAGAACGCGGCCTCCATCGCCGCGCTCTTCCTCACCACGGAAGCCGTCATCGCCGACAAGCCCGAGAAGGCCGGAGCCGGCGCCGGCGCCGGTGGCGGCATGCCCGGCGGCGACATGGACTTCTGACCTTCCGGTCAGATCTCCGCACGCTCCCCGCAGTACGACCGAGGGCGGCATCCCCAGCAGGGGGTGCCGCCCTCGGGCGTTTCCGTCACCGCGTCCGTTTCCAGCGGCCCGCCGGACGGATCCGGCGGGCCGCGGGGGCCGTCAGGCGCCGGCCGACTCCAGGGCCGCGCGCAGGTGCCCGTTGCTCTTGGCCAGCAGCCGCGCCGCCGTGGAGGCGTCCACCCCGGCCAGGATCGCCAGGACGGCGTGCTTGACCTCGCCGTCCGCCGCGGCCAGCGCCGCCTCGATCGTGGCGTCCGGCGCCCCCGTCGCCAGCGCGACGATCCGCCGCGAGCGCGCCCGCAGCTTCTCGTTGGACGCCCGGACGTCGACCATGAGGTTCCCGTACGTCTTGCCGAGCCGGATCATCGTGATCGTCGAGAGCATGTTCAGCACGAGCTTCTGCGCCGTGCCGGACTTCAGCCGGGTCGACCCGGTGAGCAGCTCGGGCCCGACCACGACCTCGATGCCGTGCTCGGCCGCCGCCGCGAGCGGCGAGTGCGCGTTGCAGGACAGCCCGACGGTGAGCGCCCCGAGCGACCGCGCGTGCTCGACGGCGCCGATCGCGTACGGGGTGCGGCCGGACGCCGAGACGCCCACGACGGTGTCGTCGGGCCCCAGGGCCAGCGCGTCCAGGTCGGCGGCGGCCAGCGCCTTGCTGTCCTCGGCCCCCTCCACCGCGGTGACCATCGCTTCCGGGCCGCCCGCGATCAGGCCGACGACCTGCCCGGGATCGGTGTTGAACGTCGGCGGGCACTCGCTCGCGTCGAGCACGCCCATCCGGCCGGCGGTGCCGGCCCCGGCGTAGAGCAGCCGCCCGCCGCGCGCCATCCGCTCGGCGATGTCGTCGATGGCCGCGGCGATGGCCGGCAGCTGGGCCGCGACCGCGGCCGGGACGGTGGCGTCCTCGGCGTTCATCGTCCGGGCGATCTCCAGGGTGGACTGCCGGTCGATCTCGGAGAGCTCGGGCCGGAACGCCTCGGTGGTGAGGGTTTCCAGCTCCTTGCGCAGCTCGGTGTAGGCGGAGTCGGTGGAGGGGGACATGCCGTTCGTACGTCCTTACGTGAAGCGGTGAGCCGCGGCGCCACGTCATCGCGTCGCGGCATGGTGCTGCGTGCTGTGTTCTCCGGGTGCTGGGTGCTGGGTGCTGGGTTTTCCGGGGGCCGGGTTTTCCGGGGGACGGGCCCCCGGGTGTCCCCCTAGGAGCGGGGCGCGCGCGGGCTGTGCCGCGGGGCCAGCGCCTCGTACGAGGCGGACAGCGCCGGTGCGGCGGTCTCGTAGGTGCGCTGCATGACGCCTATGAACAGGAAGTCCACCACGAGGAGCTGGCTGGTCCTGCTCGACATCGCCGCGGGCCGCAGCTCGCTCTCGCGCGAGGTGGACGTGGTCAGCACGTGGTCGGCGTACTGGGTGACCGAGCCGTCCGGACGGCCGGTGATCGCCACCGTCGTCGCGCCGCGGTCGAAGGCCACCCGCAGCGGCTCGATGACGTCATGGGTGTTCCCCGAGTGGGTGATCGCGATCGCCACGTCGCCGGGCCGCAGCTGGACCGCGTTGGTGATGGCCAGGTGCGGGTCGCCGTGCGCGTGCGCGATCAGGCCGATCCGCAGCAGCTTCTGGGCCAGGTCCTGGCCCACCAGGCTGGAGGCGCCGATCCCGAAGACCTCGATGCGGCGCGCGGCGGCGAGCGCGCCGACGGCCGCCTCCAGCTGCGCCACGTCGAGCTGTGCGGCGGTGTCGGCGAGCGTCTGCTGCTCCTCGCGCGCGAGCTTCGCGACCACGTCGGTCAGCGGATCGTCCACGGCGATGTCCGCGGTCACGGCGGGCGGCACGCCGGCCGCCTGCTGGGCGGCGAGCGCGGCCAGCGCCAGCCGCAGGTCCCGGTAGCCGGGGTAGCCGAGCAGCCGCGCGGTACGGACGACGGTGGCCTCGCTGGTGCCGGTGCGCTGCGCGAGCGCGGTCACGGTGAGGTGCGCGCAGGCGGCGGGGTCGTTGGCCACGGCCTCGGCGACCCGCTGCATCGAGCGCGTCATCGAGGGCCCGACCGTACGGACGGTGGCCGCCAGCGTCCCCGGGTCCGGGCTCTTGGCGGGTACGGCGGAGGCGGCAGGGGCGGCGGACGCGTCACGGGACGGCCGCGCCCGCGAGGGGAAAGTTTCCTTCACGCTGTACGTCACGCATTGAAAGATATTTTCAGTGCGCTGGGGCGTCAAGAGGACAGCAGGCAGAATGGACGGATGGATCGTGATCTCGAAGAGGCCCTGCACGCCGCACGGGCCCTCATTCTCGCCGACCTCGCCGCCCGGGACGTCGCCGGTCCCGAGGTCGTCTCCCTGGTCGAGAACGCCGTCACGCAGCGGCGCTGGTGGGTGGAGCAGTGGCCGGAGGGGAGCGGGTTCGTCGCGGGCCTCGTCGCCCAGGACGTCCAGGACGCGCTGCTGTCGCGCTTCGGGCGCTGGCCGCTGTGCCCGCTGTGCGAGGAGCCGCACGGGCTGGCCGTGGAGCCGGAGCTGGGGCCCGACCCGCACTGGGTCTGCGAGACGGCCGGGACGGTCGTCGCCCCGGTCGGCGGGCTGGGCTGACGGTGCCGACGACGGCGGCGGTGCCGCGATGACCGTCTACATAGACCCGCCGACCTGGCCGGGGCACGGGCGCATGTGGTCGCACCTGGTGAGCGACGTCTCCTACGAGGAGCTGCACGCGTTCGCCGCCCGCATCGGCTGCCCGCCGCGCGCGTTCGAGCGGGACCACTACGACGTTCCGGCGGCGCGCTACGCCTCGGCCGTCGCACTGGGCGCGGTGGAGGTCGGCAGCAAGGAGATCGTGCGCCGGCTCATCGCCGCCGGGCTGCGCCGCCGCAAGGCCCCGCCGGCGGGCGACGCGTCAGTGCGATAGCTCGGCCGGCGCCGGGGCGTGGGTCGCCGCGCTGCCGGTGACGACGCGGCTCGCGCCGTGCCGGCGCAGCGAGACGACGACGAGCGCGATGGCGACGGCGGTCATGGCGGCGCCCGCCCAGGCGGTGGCCGCGAAGCCGAAGCCGCCGCTGATGACGAGGCCGCCGAGCCAGGGACCGGCCGTGTTGCCGGTGTTGAAGGCGGAGGTGGTGGTGGCGCCGGCCAGCGTGGGCGCGGCGCCCGCCACGTTGAAGATCCGGGCGTTGAGCGCCGGCGCGGTGAAGAACGCCGACAGGCCCAGCAGGAACGAGAGCGCGATCACGGCGACCTGGTTCTGCGCGGTGAGCGCCAGCACCACCAGGAAGACGGTGGACGCGGAGATCCCGAGGAGCAGCACGCCGAACAGGTGGGCGTCCGCGAAGCGGCCGCCGATCGCGGTGCCGATCAGCGCGCCGACCCCGAAGAGGCCGAGCACCGCGGGCACCGAGCCCTCCGGCAGCCCGGCGACGTCCGTGAGCAGCGGGGCGAGGTAGCTGAAGGCGCAGAACACGCCGCCCGCCGCGAGGGCGGTGATGCCGATGGAGAGCCACACGTTGCCGTCGCGGTAGATGCGCAGTTCCTCGCGCAGCCGCGGGCGGGAGTCCGGGATCGGTATGCGGGGGATGAGCGCGACCACGCCGACCAGCGCCACCGCCGACATGATGGCCACCGCCCAGAACGCCGAGCGCCAGCCGAACTGGTCGCCCAGGAAGGCACCGGCCGGGACGCCCAGCACGTTCGCGATGCTCAGTCCGCCGATCATCACGGCCATCGCGCGGGCCCGCGCGTTCATCGGGACCATCGAGATCGCGACGGCCGCGCCGACCGCCCAGAAGCCCGCGCAGGCCAGCGCGCTGATCACCCGGGAGGCGAAGAGCAGCGCGTAGTTGGGCGCCAGGGCGCCCGCGACCTGGCCGAGGCCGAAGAGCGTGATCAGCGCGATCAGGGTGGTGCGGCGGGGCAGCCGGAGCGTGGCCACGGCGAGCAGCGGCGCCCCGACGACCATGCCGATCGCGAACGCGGATATCAGCAGTCCGGCCCGCGGGATGCTGACGCCGAGGTCGTCGGCGATCGGCGGCAGCAGGCCGGAGAGCATGAACTCGGAGGTGCCGAGCGCGAAGACGCTGAGGCCGAGGACGTAGACGGCTACGGGCATGCGGGAGCGGCTGGCGACGGCGGAGGGCATGAACGTCTACAGCGCCCCGGCCGGCCCCCGTATTCCCGGGTCAGCCGGCGAGCAGGAGTTCCAGTTCCGTCGTGAGGTTGCGGCGGGCGATGTGCTCCCACCGCTCGTGGCCGATGGGGGTGCGGAAGAGGCGGGGCAGGTCCAGCAGTTGGCGCAGGACGGCGGCGCGGCCGGCGCGGAAGTCGTCGTCGGGCACGAAGCCGTACTCCTGGCGGACGGCGGCCGCGTAGGCGGCGTACGCGGCCGGCTCCCCGGCCAGCACCGCGAGATCCGCGTCACACAGCACCTCGCCGTTGCGGTCCTCGGGGGCCGGGTCGTGGCTGGTCGTGAGCTCCACGAGCCGGACCACCTCGGCGACGCGCGCGGCGTCGACCCCCGCCTCGGTCAGCGCGCGCTCGGCCAGCCGGGCGCTGCGCTCCTCGTTCTCGGAGCGGTCCGGGCGGTAGACGGCGTCGTGGAACCAGGCGGCGAGCAGCACGGCGTCCGGGTCGTCGGCATAGGCGGCCAGTTCGACGGTGTGGTGGAGAACGGCGACCAGGTGATCCGTGGTGTGGTAGCGGCGCTGTTCCTCGGCCCAGCGGCCCAGGAGGTCCAGGCCGTAGGCCTCGGGGGGAGACGTGTCGGGGTCGGAAACCGGGGCGACCCGGGTGCGGCGCAGCAGGTCACACCATTGGGTGAGCAATGCGGCATGCTGCGGGTGCGTCGTGTCGGGGGTGACAGCCATGGTGGCTATTGTGCGCCTGAGGGCTCGCGCGGGGATGGCGATTGTGGCACTCTTGGCCATATGTCTAGACCAATTTTCGAGGTGATCGCCCTCGGCGTCGACGACGCCGTAGCGGCCCAGACCGGCGGTGCCGACCGCCTCGAGCTGGTCACCGACATGGCCGCGGACGGCCTCACCCCGTCCCGCGAGACCTTCGCCGCCATCCGCGCCGCCGTCGACATCCCGCTGCGCGTCATGCTCCGGCTCGCCGACGGCTTCGCCGCCGGTGACATCGACACGCTCTGCGAGACGGCGGAGGGGCTGCGCCGCGAGGGCGCGGACGAGTTCGTCCTCGGCTTCCTCGACGCCCGCGGCGCGGCCGACCTCGAAGCGGTCTACGCGGTCGCCGACGTCATCGACGGCTGCCGCTGGACGTTCCACCGGGCGCTGGACCGCGCGGCGGACCGCGACGCGGTGCGCCTGCAGCTGGCCGGCCTGCCCGGCCTGGACACCTACCTGACGGCCGGCTCCCCGAAGGGCGTCGACGACGGCCTGGCGGTCCTGGTCGCGGAGGCGTCGCGGACGCTGACCCCGGCCCCGGAGCCGGGGTACGAGCCCCGCATCCTGGTCGGCGGCGGCCTGACCCGCGACCACCTGCCGGCGCTGCGGGCGGCGGGCATCGACGGCTTCCACGTCGGCGGAGCGGTCCGCCCCGCGGGCTGGGCCTCCCCGGTCGACGTCGACGCGACCAGGGAGTGGCGCGCCCTGCTGGACGCCCCCGTCCCGGTGGGCTGACCGGACCGCTCAGGGCCCCGGGGGGAGCCTGAGGGTGAAGGTCGAGCCCTGGCCGGGGCCCTTCGAGACGGCGGTGGCCCGACCGCCGTGGGACTCCGCGAGCTGGCGGACGATCGACAGGCCCAGGCCGCTGCCCCCCGTCGAGCGGTTGCGGGACTTCTCGGCCCGCCAGAAGCGGTCGAAGACGTGCGGGAGGTCGTCGGGGGCGATGCCCGCGCCCGTGTCGCTGACGTCGATGACCACGTGGTCGTCGTCGTCCGTCCAGCCCCGCAGCGAGACGCTGCCGCCCGGCGGCGTGTGCCGGATCGCGTTCGAGACGAGGTTGCCGACCGCCTGGCGCAGGCGGACCGGGTCGGCCCGCAGGCCCAGGTCGGCGGGGGCGACCGTCAGGGCGACCCCGGCAGCCGCCGCGCGGGCGCGCTGCGCCGAGGCGACCTGGTCCAGGATGTCGCCGAGCCGCACCGCCTCGGGATGCACCCGCAGCGTCCCCGCGTCGGCCGCCGCCAGGTCCTGCAGGTCGTCGATGATGTGCTGCAGCTGGAGCGCCTCCTCCAGGAGTGAGGAGTTCAGGGCGTCGTCGGGTTCCGCCAGCCCGTCCTCCACCGCTTCGAGCCAGCCCCGGATGTTGCTGACCGGCGTGCGCAGTTCGTGGGCCACGTCGCTGACCATCGCCTTGCGCTGCTCCGCGAGGCGCTGCCGCTCCTGCGACATGTCGTTGAACGCGGCGGACAGCCGCCCGATCTCGTCCCCCGTGGCGACGCTGACGCGCGCCGAGTCGTCGCCGTCCCGCATGCGCTGGGCCGCGTCGGTGAGGGCGCGCAGCGGCCGGATGAGGCGGGCGGCGAGCAGCAGCGTCACCGCGGCGGCCAGGGCGAGGACGAGGGCCGCGACGCCGGCGACCCGCAGCGTGTTGGAGCGGGAGAGGGCGAAGCCCGGACGGGTGGCGCCGCTCGGGTCCGTGACGAAGAGGTACGCGGCGGGCGCGACGAAGTCGCGCAGCTGGTCGCGGCGCGCGGTGTCCACGCACTCGGCCGTCCTGCGCTCCGTGACGCCGCCGGTCCGCGGATCGCGGACGGCGGGCCTCGCGGTCGGCGTCGGAGTCGGCATCGCCATCGCGCTCGGCTCCCGGCCGCTGTCGGAGTCCTGGGCCGGCGCCCGCGGTTCGGGCGACTGGACGGGGGAGGGCCCCGACCGGCCCCAGGTGAGGTCCGGGTTGAGTTCGAGCGGCGGCAGCTTCTCACCGGTGAGGCACTTCTTGAGCCGCGCGTTGAGGTCCGCGACGGCGGAGTTCTCGGTGGCGGTGGCGGCGGCGAGCCGCCGGCCCCCGCAGTACTCGTCCAGCGTGCCGGAGGGGTCGCCGCCGACCACCTTGATGTACGGGCGGCCGCTGGGACCTTCCGCGATCTCGCCGGTGAGCGCGTAGTCCGCGAGGCAGGCGACGCTGCGCCGGGCGATGTCGTGCAGCGCCTTGCGCTCCCCGGGGAGCAGCCGGAACGGGCCGACGGCGCGCGGGTCGATGTCGCCCGCGGTGGCGCCGGGGACCATGGTGGCGTCGACGTGCAGCGGGTCGAGGGCCGCCGACTGGGCGCGCGGGAGCGGGGAGCCCACCGGCGCGGAGTCGGCGATCGGCCGCCGGTCCTGGGTGGTGACGGCGATGCGGCGCTGGGTGGTGGCGGCCAGCCGGCGGACGGTGGGCTCGATGCCGCTCCAGTCCGCGTGGGTGGCGGCGTACTCGGCGAGCTTGCCGTAGATCAGCGCGTCGTTGGCGAGGTAGCGGCTCTGCTCCTGCTGGATGGAACCCGAGGTCGTCTGCACGGCGAGCCAGGTGGTGGCCGCGACCGAGCACGTCGCGACCAGGACGAAGGAGAGCAGCAGCCGCCCGAGCAGGCTCTTGCGGAACGGGACCTTGCCGCGCGCCCGCCGGGCCATCCGGTCCTGCCGGGACTCCCGAGGCCGCCGGTCCTGCCGCGGCGCCCGGGGTTCACGGCCCATCGTGGCCGCCGTCCGCCAGCTTGTAGCCGACGCCGAAGACCGTCACCAGGTAGCGGGGCCTGCGCGGGTCCGGTTCTATCTTCTTGCGCAGGTTCATGATGTGCACGTCAACCGTCCTGGTGGTGATGTACCGGTCGAACCCGTGGACGCTGTCGAGCAGCTGGGCCCGGCTGAGGACCCGGCCCGGCAGGGCGGCCAGCGCGGCGAGGATGTGGAACTCGCCGGGGGTGCAGTCGGCGGGCCGCCCGTCGACGGTCACCTCGTGCCGGGCCGGGTCCACCGTGAGCCCCCCGACCCGCAGCACCGGGTCCGGGGTGGGCGTGCGCACGCTGCTGCGCCGCAGCAGCGTGCGGATCCGCGCCATCAGCTCGCGCGGGCTGTACGGCTTGGTCATGTAGTCGTCCGCGCCCAGGTCGAGGCCGAGCAGCAGGTCGTCCTCGGTGGAGCGGGCCGTGAGCATCAGGATCGGCAGGTCGGACTCGGCGCGCAGGACGCGCGCCACGTCCAGCCCGTCGACCCGCGGCATCTGGATGTCGAGCACGAGCAGGTCCGGCGCCCGGCGGCGCGCCTCCTCGATGGCGGCGCGCCCGTCGTGGACGACCGTGACCGTGTGGCCCTCCCGCCGCAGGTAGCGGCGGACCAGCTCGGCCTGCTTCTCGTCGTCCTCCGCGACCAGCACGTGTGCGCACATGAGGGCGAGCGTAAGCGCAGAACGCGAACCGGACACGATCGCTACGGCGCCCTGACAACTTCCTCATATCTGCTGGTCACGGAAGGGCCACCGGGCCGGCTACCCGGCCAGCTCCGCCGGCAGCGGCTTCGCGTGCAGCACCGCGAGGCCCGAGACGGCACGGGTGAGGCAGACGTAGAGCCGGCGCAGCCCGGTGCGCTCGTCCGGCTCCCCCTCGACGATGGCGGCGGGCTCGTCGAGCACCACGTAGTCGTACTCCAGGCCCTTGGCGAGCGTCGCCGGGACGAGCGTGAGGCGGGCCTCGGCCGAGGTCTCCTCGCCCGGCGCCAGGTACGGCAGGCCGGCCGCGTCCAGGACGGCGGCGAGCCGCGCGACGCGGTCGTCGGCGGCGATGAGGCCGACGGAGCCCTCGTGGCCGAGGGCGTCATGGCAGGCCGCGACGACGGCCGCGTCGAGCTCCTCGCCGTCCGTCCGGCGGATCACGAGGTCGCCGGGGGACTCGCGGACCGAGGTGGCCGGGGCCAGCCCCGGCGCGATGGTGGGCAGCAGCAGCGACGCGTAGGCGATCACCCCGCGCGGCACGCGGAAGCCGCGGGTCAGCTCCTCGACCGGTGCGCCCGGCTTGCCCAGGTGCGCGAGGGCCTCCTCCCAACTGGCCGTCGCCCACGGGGTGGTGCCCTGCGCGATGTCCCCGAGCACCGTCGCGGAGCCGGTGGAGCAGCGCCGTCCGACCGCCCGGTACTGCATGGGGGACAGGTCCTGGGCCTCGTCCAGCACCACGTGGCCCAGCGAGTGGGTGCGCTGGACGAGGTCCAGCGCCTCGTCGACCAGCACCGCGTCCGCCGCCGACCACTTCGCCGAGGCCAGGCTGCGGGGCGGCTTCTCCCACAGCACGGTCGCCTGCTCCTGCGGCGTCAGGATCCCCTCCGCGCACTCCGCGAGGAACTCGGCGTCGGACAGCAGCCGCAGCACCGTCTTCGCCGGGTCGGCCTTCGGCCAGACCTCCCTGACCGCGGCCTTGACGGCGGGGGTGCGGGCCACGGCGTCCTGGACGCGGTCGTCCGGCGCCTCCCCGGCCTCCTCCATGCGGACCAGGACGCTGTGCGCGATCCGCTGCGGCAGTGCCTCGTGGGCGGCGCCGTAGCGGATGTCGCGCTCCATCAGCTCGCGCACCAGCTCTTCGAGTTCGTACGCCGGGACCCGCCAGCGCCGCGATCCGCGGACCACGACGACCGGCTCCTTCGGCATCCGGATGCCGCTGCGCACCGCGCGCCGCAGCACCTGCGCCATCCGCGCGTCGCCCTTGATCCGGGCGCGCTCCGCCGGGTCCGTGCCGCGCACCGTGACGTGCGCGACGAGGTCGTCGACGGTCGCCTGCTTGACCTGCAGCTCGCCCAGCGCGGGCAGCACCTGCTCGATGTACTGCAGGAAGGACTGGTTCGGTCCGATGACGAGCGTGCCGGTGCGGGCGAGCCGCTCGCGGTGCGCGTACAGCAGGTACGCGACGCGGTGCAGGCCCACGGCGGTCTTCCCGGTGCCGGGGGCGCCCTGCACACAGACGGTGCCGCCGATGCCGGCGCGGACGATCTCGTCCTGCTCCGGCTGGATCGTGGCGACGATGTCGCGCATGGGGCCGACGCGCGGCCGCTCGATCTCGCTCTGCAGCAGCTTGCTGGAGGTGTCGGCCTCCGCCGGGTCGGTGAGGTGCTCGTCCTCGTACGCGGTCAGCTGCCCGCCGGTGTAGCCGAACCGCCGGCGCAGCCGGACGTCCAGCGGCTCGGAGCGCGAGGCGCGGTAGAAGGGCTGCGAGACCGGGGCCCGCCAGTCGATGACCATCGGGTCGCCGTGCGCGTCGTGCACATGGCGGCGGCCGATGTAGAACTGCTCGCCCTCGGCACCCTCAGCCTGTTCCATACCGGGCGCGTGCAGGTAGTCCAGCCGGCCGAAGAAGAGCGGGGTGTGCGACAGGTCGGCCAGGGCCTTGATCCGGTTGTCGATCTCGGCGGCGAGGATCTTGGCGTTCACCCAGTTGCCGGTCACGTCGCTGATGTCCAGCGCCTCCACGTCGGCGCGCATCGCGGTCAGCGCGGAACGGGACTCGGCGAGGTGGGTCTGTTCCGCCAGGAGCGGGTTCGCGTCCTGGGTCTGGTCGTGGTCGTGCAGGGGCACGGCGTTGCCTCCGGCTTGTGCGTACGCAGGGAAGAAGAGAGAAGCCGGCCGGTTTCCGTCCGGGCGGCGGCGCTCCCATCGGGAGGCGGCAAGACGGTGGATCATACGCTCCCGCCCGCGGCGCCGCGAATGCTTTTCCCGCCCGTGCCCGGGACACCCCGGGCACCCCGGTGGACCTCAGGGTCGACCCCTAGGCCGGGCTGGGGGACGGACGTCAACCCTGAGGCGTACGTGACCCGCGAGAGTTCAGACTTCCGCCCGATGTACTGCAAACGGCGGATTTCCTACCCTTGGGACATGACCACACAGACGTTCACCCCAGGCCCTTCCGCCCCTGGCGCCACCGCCCTCGGCTCCCGTGACGAACACCCCCGCCACCTGCTGGGAAGCACCCTGCGCGCCGTCCGCGTCTTCGCGCAGACCGCCGTCGAGGTCGTCCTCCTCGGCAGCGAGGGCAAGCACCGCTGACCTGGACGGCGTACGGCACCCTCCCGGCGGTCCACTAACGTCGCGGCGGTGACCGCTCTCAGCGAGGTGCACCCGGCGCCGCTCTCCGTACGCGCCGCATCCCGCCGCCGTCTGCTGCTCGTCCTGGCGGCCCTGCTGGCCCTGGCGCTCGCCCTCGCCGGATACGCGCTCTTCTACGCGCTGTGTCCGGTCCCGATGGCGGACCTGCTCGTCTACCGCGCCGAAGGCGCCGCCGTCGCCTCCGGGCAGGACCTCTACGCCTTCCGCGTCACCCGGTGGAACCTCCCGGCCACCTACCCGCCGTTCGCGGCCCTGCTCTTCGTGCCCCTGACGTGGCTGCCGCTGGGCGCCCTGCGCGGCGCCTTCACCCTCGGCAACCTCGCGCTGCTCGCCGCCCTCGCCCACCTGTCGCTGCGCTGCGCGGGCCGGCCCCGCGGCGCCGGCCCCGGATCCCCGGCCAAGGGCGCCCCCGGCCCGGCCGGCCTGATCGCCCTGTCGGCCGGCGCCCTGTGCCTGGAACCCGTCTTCCAGACGTTCGTCTTCGGCCAGATCAACCTGGCGCTCGCGGTCCTCGTTCTGTGGGACCTGTCCCGGCCCGACGGGGCACGCGGCAAGGGCATCGCCGTCGGCGTCGCCGCGGGGATCAAGCTCACCCCCGCGATCTTCGCCGTCTACCTCGCCCTGACCGGCCGCACCCGCGAGGCCACCGCCGCGGCCTGCGCGTTCGCCGGCACGGTCCTGCTCGGCGTCGCCACCCTGCCCGGCGCCTCCGTCGACTTCTGGACCACGCGCCTGTACGAGACCGACCGGGTCGGCAAGGTCTGGATCGTCGACAACCAGTCCCTGCAGGGCCTGGTCGCGCGGCTCCTGCACACCCCGCAGCCCGGCCTCGTCTGGGCGGCGGCCGCCGCCCTCACCGGCGCCGCGGGGCTGGCCGTCGCCGTCCTCGCGGCCCGGCGCGGGTTCGAGGCGTGGGGCGTGCTCTGCACGGCCGTCACCGCGCTGCTCGTCTCGCCGATCAGCTGGTCGCACCACTGGGTGTGGTGCGTCCCGCTCCTCGTCCTGCTCGCCGCGCGCACCCGCGGCCGGCCGCTGCGCCGGGCCGCGGTCCTCGCCGCCGCGGCCGCGTTCGCCGGGCGCAGCATGTGGCTCACCCCGCACGACGGCGACCTCGACCTGCGCCTCGCCTGGTGGCAGCAGCCGCTGGCGTCCCCGTACCCGCTGCTGGGCCTGGCGCTGCTGGCGGCCGTGGCCGTCCGCCTCCGGCGGGGCGGGGCCGCGCGGACTACGTCAGCAGCTCGTCCGCGTCCATGATCCGGTAGGCGTAGCCCTGCTCCGCCAGGAACCGCTGCCGGTGGGCCGCGAAGTCCTGGTCGATCGTGTCCCGCGCCACCACCGAGTAGAAGCGCGCCTCGTGCCCGTCGGCCTTCGGCCGCAGCACCCGGCCGAGCCGCTGCGCCTCCTCCTGGCGGGAGCCGAACGTGCCCGAGACCTGGATCGCGACGGTCGCCTCCGGCAGGTCGATCGAGAAGTTCGCGACCTTGGAGACCACCAGCACGCTGATCTCGCCCTGCCGGAAGGCGTCGAAGAGCTTCTCGCGCTGGGCGTTCGACGTCTCGCCCTTGATCACCGGGGCGTCGAGGTGCTCACCCAGCTCGTCCAGCTGGTCGATGTACTGCCCGATCACCAGCGTCTGCTCGCCCGCGTGCTTCGCGACGAGCGCCTCCGTGACCCGCCGCTTGGAGGCGGTCGTCGCGCAGTAGCGGTACTTCTCCTCCGGCTCGGCCGTCGCGTAGGCGAGCCGCTCGCTGTCCGTGAGGTTGACGCGGACCTCGACGCAGTCGGCCGGCGCGATGTAGCCCTGCGCCTCGATCTCCTTCCAGGGCGCGTCGAAACGTTTCGGCCCGATGAGGGAGAAGACGTCGGACTCGCGCCCGTCCTCCCGGACGAGGGTGGCCGTCAGCCCCAGCCTGCGCCGTGCCTGGAGGTCGGCGGTGAACTTGAAGACCGGCGCGGGCAGCAGGTGCACCTCGTCGTAGACGATCAGGCCCCAGTCGCGCGAGTCGAAGAGCTCCAGGTGCGCGTAGACGCCCTTCCGCTTGGTCGTCAGCACCTGGTAGGTGGCGATGGTGACCGGGCGGATCTCCTTGCGGGTGCCGCTGTACTCGCCGATCTCCTCCTCGGTGAGCGAGGTCCGCTTGATCAGCTCGTGCTTCCACTGCCGCGCGGAGACGGTGTTGGTGACCAGGATCAGCGTCGTCGCCTTGGCGGTCGCCATGGCACCGGCGCCGACCAGCGTCTTGCCCGCGCCGCAGGGCAGCACCACGACGCCGGAGCCGCCGTGCCAGAAGCCCTCGACGGCCTGCTGCTGGTAGGGGCGCAGCGCCCAGCCGTCCTCCTTGAGGTCGATCTGGTGCGCCTCGCCGTCGACGTACCCGGCGAGGTCCTCGGCGGGCCAGCCCAGCTTCAGCAGCGTCTGCTTGATCTGGCCGCGCTCCGAGGGGTGCACGACGACGGTGTCCGGGTCGAGCCGGGCGCCGACCAACGGCTGGACCTTCTTCGAGCGCAGGATCTCCTCCAGCACCGGCCGGTCGGTGCTGGTCAGCACCAGCCCGTGGACGGGGTGCTTGCTGAGGGTGAGACGGCCGTAACGGTCCATCGTCTCGGCGACGTCGACGAGCAGCGCGTGCGGGACGGGGTAGCGGGAGAACGCGACGAGCGCGTCCACGACCTGCTCCGCGTCGTGCCCGGCGGCGCGGGCGTTCCACAGGCCCAGCGGGGTCAGCCGGTAGGTGTGGATGTGCTCGGGAGCGCGCTCCAGCTCCGCGAACGGGGCGATGGCCCGGCGGCACGCGTCCGCGCGCTCGTGGTCGACCTCCAGGAGCAGCGTCTTGTCGCTCTGGACGATGAGAGGCCCGTTGTTCAAGTGCCACACCCTTCGGTTCGTGATGGAGGCAAGCCTCCAGTGTCGCGCATCGCGGTCATCGGCAGGGGCGGGCGCCGCGTGAGGCCGGGGAGAGGGGGTAGACGCCATGACGACCCGGATGGGTCGACTCGGATGGGGGAACACATGACCCGCACGGATCTGTTCCGACCGGCCCGCGAGCGGCTGCGGACCAAGCGCCCGACCAAGGGCCCGGCGAAGCCGCGGCCGAAGGGGACGGGGGGCCGCTGGAAGCCCGCGTCGTGGAAGCCCGTGTGGAACACCGCACGGAAGCCGGCGAAGCGCGTGCCGAAGCAGGCCCCGCCGCGGACGCCGCCGCGTGACGACGCGCCGAAGCAGCGGTCGTTCGGCGCCTCGCTGGCCCGCGGCCTGGTGATGCTGGTGGCGTTCGTCTTCATGGTCGGCTTCGCCGTCGTGCTGGCGAAGCTGACGCTCCAGCCGTCGCCGGGATCGGTCGCGCTCATCCACACGAACCTCAAGCCCGGCGACTCCCTCCGCCAGTACCTCGACCAGCCGGCGATCCGCGACTCGGTGAAGCAGATCGGCGGCAACCTGCTGCTGGGCGTGCCGTTCGGGGTCCTGCTGCCCGTCCTGTTCCCGAAGACGCGCGGCCTGCTGCGGGTGGTCCTCGTGACCGCGTTCGTGATGGTGCTGGTCGAGATCGCGCAGGGCCTGATCGTCGAAGGCCGGGCCTTCGACATCGACGACGTCATCCTCAACACCACCGGCGCGCTGGTCGGTTACCTGCTGCTCGGCCGCCGGCTGGGCCGGGCCCTGCACCCGCGGCGCCACCACTGGTGGCAGCGGCGGCAGCCGACCGAGGCCGCCTGACCGTCCCGGTCAGGCCGGCTCGTCGGCCAGTTCCGAGACGCCGGTGATGCGGTGCAGGGCGAACGTGCGGACCTCGTCGGCGGTGTGGTCGTAGGCGGTGACGAAGCCGCCCTCGACCCGCACCGGGCCGATGACGCGCTGGCTCGCCGCGCCCTCCGCGTTCACGTAGCCGATCCACAGCGAGTCGCCGGTCAGCACGGCGGCCTGCATCGTCGCGAGGGTCTCCGCCGCGGCGGTCCTGGGCAGCCCGCCGCCCGCCGCGGGAGCCGGGACGCTCTCGCGGTGCACGGCGGTGGAGGCCCGGTCGCCGGCCCTGATCGCCTTGACCGCGGCGCTGAGCAGCGTGCCGTCCGGGACCGGGGGTCCGTCGGTGACGGGGGTGGGCGCGGCCCGGCGCGGGGTGCGGACGGCGTCGGCGCGGGTGATGACGACATCGCCGTCGGCGGACTCCGCGGCCGGCGCGAAGCCCATCGCGCGCAGCCGCTCCAGCAGCGTCTCCGGCGCGGACTGGGCCGCGAGGACGGTCGGCGCGAGGCGGCGCAGGCCGAGGCCGGAGGCCCGGCGGTCCGCGAGCAGCTCGGTCAGCAGCGCGTCGTCGTCGCACCGCAGGTACGCGGAGGCCGCGCCGACCCGCAGCCGGCCGTGCCGGCGGGCCACGTCGTCGATGAGGTAGCTGAGCGGCTGCGGTACCGGCGTGCGTGAGTGCTCGGCGAGGAAGGCGTGCAGGTCGGCGGCGGTCTGCCCGGCGTCGAGCGCCCTGCGCACGGACGCCGGCGTGAACCGGTAGACCGTCGCCCCGCCCTTGGACTCGATGTCGGCCAGCACGCCGATCATCTCCGCGAGCGGCGCCTCCAGCGGGCCGGGCGCCACCGCCGTGAGGTCCGCCTGCAGCAGCACGTGGTCGAGGGGCTCGGGCAGCAGCGGCGCGAGGCGGGCCGCGGCTTCCGCGTCGGGCGTCGTGCCGCCCCGGCGGCCACGCCCCGCAGCCGGGGCCGGCCCGACGAGCGGGCGGGCGTGCCCGGCCAGGGCGCCGCGGCCGGTCAGGCCCAGGAGTTCGGCCTCGGTGACGGTCCAGCGCAGCAACTCCGCGCGCAGCGCGTCCGTGCCCGCGCCGCCGCGCAGCGGCCGGTCCCAGCGCAGCCGCTCCAGCAGTTCCGCCGGGGCGGCGGAGGCACCCTCGGGGAGCGCGGCGAGCAGCTCCAGCACGCGCCGCCGGACCTCGGGCGCCAGCGAGCGGTCCAGCTCCGGCCCGAGCGCGGACAGCGCCCGGCCCTTGGCGTCGCGGCTGCCGACCAGGCCCGCGGTGCGGGTGGCGGAGAGCCAGGCCCCGGCGAGCGCCGTCCAGCGCTCCTGCGCGGGCAGCCGGAGCCAGTCGTCCGACGCGGGCGTCGGCGCGTACGCCTCGTCCAGCTCGCCGTCGGAGGCCAGCAGCCCCGCCGCGTACGCCAGCTCCAGCCAGAACGCGGCCATCGTCTCGGAGACGTCCAGCTCCGTCGCGATCCGCTTCAGGTCGCGGACGCTGATGCCGCCGGCCCGCATGACGGCCGGGCCGCCGGTCTGCCACGCCTTGAGCAGTTCCTCGACGGTGCGGACGGCGTTGAACGCCTGACCGGCCGCCGTGCCGTCCACAGCCTGTGGAGCGTGCTCGACGGGCGTGACGGCCGGCGGCGCCGGCTCGACCGTGCGGTGCGCGCGGCCGGCCCGCAGGTGCAGGGCCGCCTCGCGGGGGAGCACGACGTTGTGCTGCCCGGCGGGCAGCAGCAGGCCCCGGGCGAGCAGCCACTGCACGGGCGTGGCCGCGGTGGCGGCCCGCACTGGCACGGTCGCGTCGCCGACCTCGCCGTACGGCGGGCCCCACGCCAGCTTGCCGAGCGCGCCGGTGGCGCCCTCCGGCGCCGTCGCCAGCAGCTTCTTCATCCGTTTGCGGTCACTGAACAGCCCGGCCAGCGCCGTCACCGCGCTCATCGGGTCGTGCGTCGCGGGCAGGCCGACGTCGGCGAGGATCTCCTGCAGCCGGGCCGGCGACATGCCGGACGTCGCCTCCGCGACGGACGGCCCCAGGCCCGTGGGCGACGGGACGGAAGCCGACGGCGCGAGCAGGTCGCGGGCGGTGCGCACCAGCCGCAGCCGGTCCTCGCCGCCCCACACCAGCCCCTGGGCGCGCAGGCTCTCCAGGGCTTTCGGCAGGGCGCCGGCGGTGGCGCTGTCGCCGGCGTCGCCGGTCATCAGCGCGCGCAGCACGGCGTAGGGCCCGCCGTCGGGCATCACGGCGAGCGCTTCCGCGGTCTGCAGCGTGAAGCGGTCCAGGCGCTCCAGCGCGCGCACGACGGACGCGCGGGTGGCGGCCCGGGTCGCGAGCTGCGTCAGATCGTTCGGCACGGGGCTGAGCAGGTCCGGCCGGGCGCGGAGCAGCACGGCGAGCGCCTCGTCCCCGCGCGCCCGCAGATCCTCCGCCAGCGTGCGCGGCGGCGCGCCGCCGGCCTTGCCGGGCTGCTCAGTGGTCATCCGTCCTACATTACCGGTCCCCTGGGACAGGTGGGGCCGGTGCCGCGGGCCCCGCCCGACCCGTACTCCGCGCCGGAGGCGGCGCGGTACCTTCGACGGGGAGGCGGCTGTCGGTCGAGCAGGGCGGGTGGGGGCACGTGGGTGTGGAGAGCGATCAGCTCGTGTTCGACTACCTGAGCAAGGTGGGCGACCTGGCGCAGGCGACGCTGCCCGCCGCCCAACGGATGCGCCTGGTGGCGCGGTTGCGCAGCGACATCGACCGGGAGCGGGTCAGCTCCGCGGCCGGCGGCGACAGCCCGGCCGCGGTGCGGCGGATCCTGGGGCGGCTGGGGTCGCCCGACGAGGTCGTGGAGGCCGCGGCCGGCGGGCCGCAGGTGCCGGACCTGGGCCCGCGGCAGCCGAGGCCGTTCCGGAAGATCCCGCAGCAGCGGGAGGACGAGCCTGACGTCCCCGTGATCGACGCGGGGGACGAGCTGGCGGGGCTGCCCGGCATGACGGGCCGGGTGTACTTCGACTTCGACGACCTGGACGACGAGGCCGAGAAGGAGGACGCCGAGGAGGAGGCCGAGGCCGCCGAGGAGGCGCCGGAGGACGAGGCCGAGGAGGCCGCCCCGCGCCGCCGGCTGCTGCGGCGGGGCCGCGTGGCCCGGCAGCCGCTCGGGCGGGCCAGCCCGATGCTGCTGGTGGCGGGTGCCCTGCTGGTGGTCGGTGCGGTGATGGGCTCGTGGGTGCCGCTCGGAGTGGGCTGGCTGGTCGCGTACTTCGCCCGCCGGCTGTCGCGCAACCAGGCGAAGTTCGCGGTGTTCGGCATCCCCGGCCTGGCCGGGGTGGGCCTGCTCGTCTGGCTGTGGGGGCGGAGCACGGGCAAGTGGGGCGAGCCCGTCCCGCAGGGGACGATGGGCGAGGCGCTGCGGGACGGGCTGCCGGTGGTGGTCCGGGTGGCGGCCGTGGGCTCCGCGCTGTACCTGTTCTGGCGGGGCCGCCGGGTCTGAACCTGTTCCGGCGGGGGCGGCGGGTCCGGAGCCGGTCCGGCGGGGGCGCCGGGGCCGACCGGTCGTCAGGCGGTGAGGTGGTCCGCCGAGGCGGCGTCCCCGGGGCACCAGGGCGCGCCCGGGACCACCAGCGGGTCCCCCGCCACCGGGTCCGGGACGACGACGCACTCCAGCCCGAACACCTCGCGCACCAGCTCCGCGGTGACCACGTCGCGCGGGGCGCCCTGGGCGACGACGCGGCCGGCCTTCATGGCGATGAGGTGGTCGGCGTACCGGGCGGCCTGGTTGAGGTCGTGCAGGACGGCGACGACGGTGCGCCCGCGCTCGCGGTTGAGCTGCCGCACCAGGTCGAGGACCTCCACCTGGTGCGCGATGTCGAGGTACGTCGTCGGCTCGTCGAGCAGCAGCAGGTCGGTGTCCTGCGCGAGCGCCATCGCGATCCAGACGCGCTGCCGCTGCCCGCCGGACAGCTCGTCGACGAGGCGCTCCGCGAGGTCGAGGGTGGCGGTGCGCTCCATCGCGTCGGTGACGGACCTCTCGTCGGCCTCCGACCACTGCTGCCACCACTTCTGGTGCGGCTGCCGGCCCCGCGACACCAGGTCCGCGACCGTGATGCCCTCCGGCGGCACGGGGGTCTGCGGGAGCAGCCCGAGCGCCTGCGCGATCTGCTTCGAGGGGATGCGCGACAGCTCCGTGCCGTCCAGCAGGACCGCGCCGGACCGGGGCTTGAGAAGGCGGCCGAGGGCGCGCAGCAGGGTGGACTTGCCGCAGGCGTTCGGGCCGACGACGACGGTGACCTGCCCGTGCGGGATCTCCAGGTCGAGCCCGTCGACGACCGTGCGGTCCTCGTACGCCAGGGTCAGCGCCTGCGCGGTGAGCCGGCTGGGCCGGTGGTCGGCGGTGGTCACGAGGTGCCTCCGGAGCGGGAGCGGATCAGCCACATCAGGTAGGGGGCGCCCACCGCGGCGGTGAGGACGCCGACGGGCAGTTCGGTGGGGGCGAGCAGCCGGCGCGCCAGCAGGTCGGCGACGACCACGATCAGGGCGCCCGCCAGGGCCGAGCAGAGCAGCGGGATCTGGGCGGTCCTGGTGAGGCGGCGGGCGATCTGCGGGGCGAGCAGCGCCACGAAGTCGACGGGCCCCGCGGCGCCGGTGGCCACGGAGGCGAGCAGGACGCCGATCACGACCAGCCCGAGCCGGACCCGGTCGAGCCGCACGCCCAGCGAGGTCGCGGTGTCGTCGTCGAAGGAGACCGTGCGCTGCGCGCGGGCGGCCCAGACGACGCAGGGCAGCAGGAGCAGCATGACGAGGGCGAGCGGCCCGGCCTGCTCGTAGCCGCGCCCGTTGAGCGAGCCGGTCAGCCAGACCTTGGCCTGCTGGGCGACGAGGTAGTCGCCCTTGGTGAGGAACAGCTGCGTCAGCGAGGCGAGCGCGACGGAGAAGCCGATGCCGATGAGGACGAAGCGCGAGGCGTGCATGCCCTTGCGCCAGGCGAAGGCGTACACGAGGGCGGCGGCGCCCAGCCCGCCCGCGATCGCGACGTACGGCAGCGCGGTGTACGAGGTCAGGCCGAACGTCATCGCGGCGACCGTCACCGCGCCCGCGCCGTGCGTCACGCCGATGACGTCGGGGCTGGCGAGCGGGTTGCGGGCCACGGTCTGCACCAGCGCCCCGGCCACCCCGAAGGCCGCGCCGACCAGCAGCCCCAGCACCAGCCGCGGCATGCGCAGCTCCCCGACGACGAGTTCGTCGGGGCTCGGCCGCCCGAGGACGACGTCGACGACGTCGGCGGGGGAGACGAAGGACTCGCCGACGCAGAGGTAGCCGACGCAGGCGGCGGCGAGCAGCAGCGTGAGGACGACCGCGACGGCGGCGGCCCGCCGGTGCAGCAGGAAGGTGCCGCCGCCCGCGCGCAGCACGGTGTAGCCGGCGGGCCGGACGGGGTGCGGGCGGGTCGGGTGGCCGGTGCGGCTCATGCGGCGACCACCGCCTTGCGGCGGACCAGGGCGACCAGGAACGGGACGCCGATCAGGGCGGTCATCACGGCGACCGGGACCTCCGAGGGCGGGAAGACGATCCGGCCGATGACGTCGGAGACGAGCATCATGACGGGCCCGAGCAGGGCGGCCATCGGCAGCACCCAGCGGTGCGCGGTCCCGACCAGGGCGCGGGCCATGTGCGGGACGGCGAGGCCGACGAAGGCGATGGGTCCGGCGGCGGCGACCGCCACGCCGGTGAGCACGGTCGCGCCGAGCGCGCCGAGGACGCGCAGCACGGCGACGTTCTGGCCCAGGCCCCTGGCCACGTCCTCGCCGAGGGCGAGGGCGTCGAGGCCGCGGGCCATGGAGAGCACGAGGAGCAGCCCGGCGACGAGGAACGGCCAGGTCTGGTCGATGACGTCGGTCTGGCGGCCGGACAGCGAGCCGACCTGCCAGAAGCGGAAGCTGTCCATGGTCTGCGCGTCGGTGGTGACGACGCCGGAGACGACGGACGTCAGGAAGGCGTTCATCGCGGCGCCCGCCAGGGCGAGTTTGACCGGCGTCGCGCCGCCGCGCCCGCCGGCGGCGATGACGTAGACCAGCACGGCGGCGGCCCCGGCCCCGACGAACGCGAACCAGACGTAGCCGCCGAGGGTGCCGACGCCGAAGAAGGCGATCGCGCAGACCACCCCGACGGAGGCGCCCTGGCTGACGCCGAGGATGCCGGGTTCGGCGATCGGGTTGCGGGTGATGCCCTGCATGACCGTGCCGGCCACCGCGAGCGCGATGCCGACCATGATGCCGATGACCGTGCGCGGCACCCGCATGCTCGTCACGACCTGCGCGTTGTCACTGCTCCCGCCGTGCAGCAGCGCGTCGACGACCTGGCCCGGGGGGATCTGCCGGCTGCCCACGGCCAGGCTGAGCAGGATCGCGAGCAGGAGCAGCGCCGCAGCGGCGAGGATCCGGCCGAGGCGGCGCCGGGTGAGCATGTCGCGGTCGTCCGTCCATCGGCTGGGGTAGGTGTGCGGTACATCGGTAAGCTTAGGCTTCGCTAAGGGTACGGGGTACGCGGGGTGAGAATGGCGGTATGACTACCGCTTCCCCGGTCCCCGGCGCCCCCACGATCACGGTCGGCTTCGACCTCGACATGACCCTCATCGACTCCCGGCCCGGCATCAAGGCCGCCTACGACCGGCTGTCCGCGGAGACCGGCGTGCACATCGACTCGGAGCTGGCCGTCACCCGGCTCGGGCCGCCGCTGGACGAGGAGCTGGCCCACTGGTTCCCGGCCGCCGCCATCGCCGAGACCGCCGACCGCTACCGCGCCCTCTACCCGGACTACGCGATCGCGCCGACGCCCGCGCTGCCGGGCGCCCGTGCCTCCGTCGACGCCGTGCGCGCGGTGGGCGGCCGGGCGGTCGTCGTCACCGCCAAGCACGAGCCCAACGCCAAGCTGCACCTGGCCCACCTGGGCATCGAGGCCGAGGTGCGCGGCTGGCTGTGGGCCGAGGCCAAGGCGGAGGCGCTGCTCGAGTACGGCGCCTCGATCTACGTGGGCGACCACACGGGGGACGTGCGCGGCGCCCGCGCCGCCGGGGCGCTGTCGGTCGCCGTGGCCACCGGGCCGTGCGACGCGGCGGAGCTGCGGGCGGCCGGCGCCGACGTGGTGCTGGCGAGCCTGACCGAATTCCCCGCCTGGTTCGCGAGCTACGCGCCCGCGGCGGCCTGACCCTCCCGCACCGCGCGCTTCTGCGCGAGCGCGGAGCGCAGCAGCCCGCCGAGCGCGAGCGCCAGACCGGCGCCCATCAGCATCGACACGAAGTACGCGGGCGTCGGCAGCGGGTCGGTGCCGAGGAGCAGCGGAACCATGGTGGCCAGCGTGCTCACGGCGCCCACGAAGAAGACGATCGCGCCGACGCGCACGAGGACGTCGCCCGCCCCACGGGTTTCGGACGTTGCGGGGGCCGTCCCCCGGGAGTGAGGTGTGTTGGTCACCCGACCAGGGTAGATCGGTCCGGAGAGATGGGGGACCACGGCGTCTTGTCACAGGCCACCGGGCCAATAGGCTGGTAGCACGAGCAGGTCTGGTCAGAACGGGCCTGCCGCACTGCTATCCAGGGCCCTTTCCAGGGCTTTACGAGCGATGAGGACGAGGTCGGACGTGCCTACCGGCAAGGTCAAGTGGTTCAACAGCGAGAAGGGCTTCGGCTTCCTCTCCCGCGATGACGGCGGCGACGTCTTCGTGCACTCGTCGGTACTGCCCGACGGGGTGGCCGCGCTCAAGCCCGGCCAGCGTGTGGAGTTCGGAGTCGTGAACGGCCAGCGCGGTGAACAGGCGCTCTCCGTCACCCTGCTCGAACCCGCGCCGTCCGTCGCGGCCGCGCAGCGCCGCAAACCGGACGAACTGCTGCCCATCGTGCAGGACCTCACCACGCTCCTGGAGGAGGTGGCCCGCTCGCTGCAGCGCGGCCGGTACCCGGAGAAGACCCACGGCCACAAGATCGCGGGCGTGCTGCGGGCGGTGGCGGACCAGCTGGACGTCTAGCCGCCGGGGGCTCGCAGGGCTCCCAGCACGTCAGTACCCGCAGGTCAGAGCGCCAGAAGATCCGGGCGCCAGAAGAGCCGAGCGTCAGAAGGTCAGCGCGTCGGGGCCGAGGGGCGGTACCAGTCCCTCGGCCGCCGCGCGGGTGAGCAGTCCGCGGACCGCCGCGTAGCCGTCCTCACCGAGGTCGGCCGTGAACTCGTTCACGTAGAGCCCGATGTGCTGGTCGGCGACGGCCGGGTCCATCTCCTGCGAGTGTGCGAGCACGTACGCGCGCGAGGCGGCGGGGTCGTCCCACGCCGCGCGCACCGAAGCGCGGATCGTGTCCGTCAGCGCGGCCAGCCGCTCGGCGCCCAGCGACCGCTTGGCGATGATCGCGCCGAGCGGGATCGGCAGGCCCGTGGTGGCCTCCCAGTGCTCGCCCATGTCGGCGAGCTTGTGCAGCCCGTACTCCTGGTACGTGAAGCGCGCCTCGTGGATGACCAGGCCCGCGTCGACCCGGCCGTCCCGCACGGCCGGCATGATCTCGTGGAACGGCATGACCACGACCTTGCCGATGTCGTCCGGCACCTCGGCCGCCGCCCACAGCCGGAACAGCAGGTACGCCGTCGAGCGCTCGCTCGGCACCGCGACCGTCTTCCCGCCCAGGTCCGTCGGCTCGCGGGTCAGCACCAGCGGGCCGCAGCCGCGGCCCAGGGCGCCGCCGCACGGCAGCAGCGCGTACTCGTCGAGCACCCACGGCAGCACGGCGTACGAGACCTTCAGCACGTCGTACGCGCACTCCGCGCCCTGCTCGGCCAGGGTGTTGGTGATGTCGATGTCCGCGAACGTCACGTCCGGGGCGGGCGCGCCCGGCACCAGGCCGTGCGCCCACGCGTGGAACACGAAGGTGTCGTTCGGGCAGGGCGAATACGCGATCTTCATGTCAGGTCCCCAGGTCCTCGCCGTCGAGCGCCGCCGGGAGTTTCCCGAAGGCCTCCGTCAGCGCCGCCAGCGCCTCTGTGATCCGCCAGGCGGCGCGGTCGCGCGGGCCCACCGGATTGGACACCGTACGGATCTCCAGCACGGGCACGCCGTGCGCCGCCGCGGCCTCCGCGACGCCGAACCCCTCCATCGCCTCGACGACGGCACCGGGATGGCGGTCCGCCAACTCGGCGGCCCGCGCGGCGCTGCCGGTGACCGTGGACACCGTCAGCACCGGTCCGTGCACCGCGCCCAGCGCCCGCGCCACGGCCGCGCCCAGCGCGGCGGGCGGGCGGTGCTCGCTCACCCCGAAGCCCAGTTCGGCGACGGGCAGGAAGCCCTCGGGCGTCTCCGCGCCCAGGTCCGCTGCCACGATCGTCCGCGCGACCGCCACCGAGCCCAGCGGGGCGGCCGGCTGGAAGCCGCCGCCGATCCCGGCGGAGACCACCAGGTCGTACGGGGCCGCCGCGCGGGCCAGCGCCGTGGCCGTACCGGCCGCCGCGGCGGCCGGACCGACACCGGCGGCGATCACGTCGCAGTGCACCGCGCCGTGATCGGCCGCGCGCACGCCGGCGGCGACGGCATCCCGTTCCGCCGCCACCGCGGTCACCACCAGCAGGCGCATACCGGGACCGCTACGCGGCCTTCTCCAGCTTGAACTGCCAGACGCCGAAGACGTTCTCGGAGCTGGCGTCGGGGCTGCCGACGATGTTCAGCGTGGCGTTCTTGAGCGGCATCGAGGAGCCGGTCTGCGGGTCGGTCGCCGTGAAGATGCCGGCGGACTCGGTGATCGTCCAGTACGTCTCGTCCTTGAGGACGTCCGTCTTCTGGTTCACGCCGGAGGCGATCAGCCAGCCCTTCTCACCGATGGACGGGTCGACGCCGACCCGGACCTTCTCGCCCGGCTTGACCTTGATCGTGTGCTCGGGCTTGGCGCCCAGGCACGCGATGAAGATCGCGCTCGGCAGCTTCTTGCCCTTGGCGTAGCACTTGGCAGTGGCCTCGGTGGTCACGGTCTTGGTGCCCACGGTCACGGTCGCCAGCGGGGTCGGCTTCTCACAAGCGGTGAGGAGGACCAGCCCGAGGGACACGGCACCGAGGGCGGCGGCAGCGCGGCGAATGCTCATGAAGAGGAGGCTACCGGGCGGTCGCCCTCCCGCCGCGCGGGGGTACGGCGTGGCGTTGGGAACAGGTGCGGGTCACGCCACGCGCGGGCGGGCCGTTCCGCGCCGGGCGGCGCCCATCAGGCCGCGGACCGACACCACGAAGCTCACCAGCACCAGTCCGGCCGCCACCGCCATGCCCAGCGAGCCGATCAGCGGCAGCACTATCCCCAGCCCGCCGCCGACCACCCACGACAGCTGCAGGGCGGTCTCGGAGCGGGCGAACGCCGACGTGCGCACCTCTTCGGGGACGTCGCGCTGGATCAGGGCGTCCAGCGACAGCTTCCCCAGCGCCTGAGAGATCCCGGCCACGGCGGCGACCACCGCGAGCGTCACGGTGCCGTACATGAGCGCGGCGACCGTCGTCGCCGAGAGGGCGGCGAGCAGCCCCGTCGCGATGATGATCTCGGGGCCGCGGGCCTTCAGCCACGACCCGAGCGCGGTCCCCAGCGCGTTGCCGCCGCCCGCCGCGACCGCGACCATGCCCAGCGAGAACGCCGGGGTCAGCCCTTCCAGGGGATGCTCGCGCAGCAGGAACGCCAGGAACATCGTCAGGAAGCCGGACAGCGCGCGGAACCCGGAGTTGGCCTGCAGGGCATGCAGCACGGACGACCCGACGCCCAGCAGTCCGGGCTTGCGCCCCGATCCGCGCGCGCCCTCGTTCGGCAGTCCGGTCCCGGGCGTGTCGACCCCGTCGCCCGACCCGCCGAGGTCGGCGGCCCGCAGTTCGGCGAACCGCGCCTTGGCCTCGCCCTTCGCCGAGTCCACCTTGTGCGGCAGCGACATCGACAGCAGCGCGCCGCCCGCGAAGACCACGAACGCCCCGTACAGCGGCCACTGCGGCCCGATCATGTGCAGCCCGGCGCCGATCGGCGCCGCGATCGCCGTGGCCAGCAGCCCGGCGAGGGTGACCCGGGAGTTCGCCTTCACCAGCGTGGTCTGTCCGGGCAGGAGTCTGGGCACGACGGCGCTGCGCACCACGCCGTACGCCTTCGACGCCACGAGCACGCCCAGCGCCGCGGGGTACAGGCCCAGGCCCGCCGTCGTCACGACCGACGCCATCGTCCAGGCGAGCACGGCGCGCGCCAGCATCGCCATCGCCATGGCGGCGCGGCGGCCGTGCGTCATCCGGTCGAGCAGCGGGCCGATGATCGGCGCGAGCAACGCGAAGGGCGCCATCGTGACCAGAAGGTAGAGCGCGACCCGCCCGCGCGCCTCGCCGGTCGGTACCGAAAAGAACACAGTGCTGGCGAGAGCGATCGTGATCAACATGTCGCCCGCAGAATTCACCGCGTGCAGTTCGATCAGTTTCGCGAGTCCGGACTCGCCCGCCCCGTGGGCGTGCGTGGACCGCCGGATGCGGCGGCGCACGGCCCCACCGGACCGCTGCGCCGCGCTCACCAGGGCACGTCCCGCCCTGCGGAGAGGTCCGGGACCGGACGTCACTGCGCTTGCCACGATGGCCATCCTGCCCCAAATGAGCTGCCTCTCACCCCCTCCTTTGCGCACGCGGTGCGCACGGGTAGCGTGCGATCGCGCAGAATGGGTGCCAACAGGTGCGCCCGAGGTCGTTCGGGTAGGGAAAGAAGCGTTGACGCGGTCCGCAGGTCCGCTCCGTTTTGGCCCCCGCCCGCCTCCGGCGGCGCACACGTGAGACGGCGTAACGGAGAGAATCGATTCTTGTGAGTGCTGCGATGCGAAGCCGTACCCCAGACCGCCTGTGCGCCGAGGCGGTCGATGTCGCGCTGGCTGTGACCGAGGAGGCCGCCGGGCCGCAATCGGTCGGTGAGCATCTCGGCGTCGTCGCCGAGGGCGACCGTGTCGTCACGCACTACTTCGCCTGCAAGGAGCCCGCCTACCGCGGGTGGCGCTGGGCGACGACGCTCACCCGGGCTTCGCGCGCCAAGAACATCACGATCGACGAGACCGTGCTGCTGCCCGGCGACGACTCCGTGCTGGCCCCCGAGTGGGTGCCGTGGAGCGAACGGCTGCGACCGGGGGACATGGGTCCGGGCGACCTGCTGCCCACGGAGTCCGACGACCTCCGCCTCGAACCCGGCTGGAGCGGCGAGGACACGCCGCTGCCGAACTCCGTTGTCTCGGAGGAGCTTGCCGACGTCGTGGAGGCCGAGGACGCGGAGCTGTCCGGCCCCGCGGCCGCGCTTCCCGCGATCGGCAGCATCGGTGCGATCGCCGGCGAGATCGGCATGGGCCGTCGGCGTGTCCTCTCCCGCTACGGCCTGCACGCCGCGGCGGACCGCTGGGAGGAGGAGTTCGGCCCCAAGACGCCGATGGCCCAGGCGGCCCCGGCCAACTGCCTCAGCTGCGGCTTCTTCGTCCCGATCGCGGGCTCGCTCCGCCAGGCCTTCGGCCTGTGCGCGAACGAGTTCTCCCCGGCGGACGGCCGCGTCGTCTCCCTCGGCTACGGCTGCGGCGGCCACTCGGAAGCAGCGGTCATGCCGAAGCCGCCGGTACCGGCCCCGATGACCCTCGACGAGATCAACGAGGTCGACCCCCTGGTCCTCCACCCGAACCGCCAGGGCTCGGTGGAGGAGTCGACACCGGCGGAGGAACTGGGCCACTCGTAGCCCTGCGGGCGGCTTGAGCGGGACGGGACGCCGTCCCGTCGGGCGGACGCCGTCCCGCGCCCCTGGCCGGGCGCGGCCCGCGGCGGCCCGCGCCCACGGACAGCCCGCGCCGGGTGTCCGGCCGGACACCCGTCAGGGCAGGCCCACCCGCGTCTCTGCCGGGCGCCAGCTCACCGCCAGGGCCGGCCTCCGGCCCGGCGCAGGCTCACCCGCGTCCCGCCGGGCGCCCGCCCACCCCCTGCCGGGCACCGGCCCCGCGCCAGACGCGATACCTTCCCCAGGCAGGGATGACGCGAGGCGAGGGAGACACCGACGTGAGCGGCGCAGCGGCGGTATGGGAGCCCGATCCGTTCGGGACGGGGCGGCTGCGCCGCGGAGTGCTCGACGCGTGGGCCGCGTCGGCCGCGCGGTTCAGGGAGGACGCCAACGCCGAGGAGGACCTGGCGCTCGGCGGCTACCGTGACCGGCTCGTCGTGGAGCTGGCGCAGAACGCGGCGGACGCCGCCCTGCGGGCGGGCGTGCCGGGCCGGCTGCGCCTGACGCTGCACCCGGCGCAGGGCGACAGCCCCGCCGTGCTGGCGGCGGCGAACACCGGGGCGCCCCTGGACGCGGCGGGCGTCGAGTCGTTGTCGACGCTGCGCGCGAGCGCCAAGCGGGAGGACACCGCGCTCACCGTCGGCCGGTTCGGCGTGGGATTCGCGTCGGTGCTGGCCGTCAGCGACGAGCCCGCGGTGGTCGGGCGCGCCGGAGGCGTGCGGTGGTCGCTGGCGGAGGCCAGGGCGCTGGCGGCGGAGACGCCGGGGCTCGCGGACGAGCTGCGGCGCAGGGACGGCCACGTCCCCCTGCTGCGGCTGCCGTTCCCTGCCGAGGGTTCCGCGCCCGACGGGTACGACACGGTCGTCGTGCTGCCGCTGCGGGACGGCGCCGCTGCGGACCTCGCGGAGCGCCTGCTCGCCGGGATCGACGACGCGCTGCTGCTGACGCTGCCGGGGCTGTCCGAGGTCGTGGTCGACACGCCGGACGGCGTACGGACGGTGACGCAACGTCAGGACGACGGAACGGTCCTCGTGGAGGACAGTACGGCGGGCGTCACCCGCTGGCGGGTGGCCTCGGCCGCAGGCCCGCTGGAGGCGGGGCTGCTGGCGGACCGGCCCGTGGAGGAGCGGCTGCGCCCGGTGTGGTCGGTGACCTGGGCGGTCCCGGTGGACAAGGACGGCTCGCCCGGCCGGCCGCGCACCGCGGCCGTCGTGCACGCCCCGACCCCGACCGACGAGCCGCTGGGACTGCCGGCGCTGCTGATCGCGTCGTTCCCGATGGACCCGAGCCGGCGGCACGCCGCGCCCGGTCCGCTGACGGACTTCCTCGTCGCGCGGGCCGCCGAGACGTACGTGGCGCTGCTGCGCGACTGGCAGCCGGTCGGCACGGGCATCGTGGACCTGGTGCCGGGGCCGCTGGGCAAGGGCGAGCTCGACGCCGAGCTGCGCCGCCAGGTGCTGGCCGGGCTGCCGCGTACGGCGTTCCTGCCGCGCGCGGTGGCGGTCCCCGAGCACGATGTCCCCGAGGTGGCGGAGGGCCACTGGGACGGCGGGGTCGGCGGCCCGGTGGTCGAGGGCGAGGCGCTGCGGCCGGTGGAGGCCGAGATCGTGGAGGGTGCGCAGGCGGAGGCCGTCAGCGTGCTCGCGGAGGTGTTCCCGACGCTGCTGCCGGCGACCCTGGAGCGCCGTCCCGAGCTGCGCGCGCTCGGCGTGGCGCGGCTGTCGCTGGCCGACGCCATCGACCGGCTGGCGGGCGCCGAACGCCCGGCCGCCTGGTGGCGCCGGCTCTACGACGCGCTGGCCGGGACCGACCCCGACCGGCTGACGGGCCTGCCGGTGCCGCTGGCGGACGGCCGGACGGTCGTCGGCCCGCGCCAGGTGCTGCTGCCGCTGCCCGACGGCGAGGTCGACCTCGCGCCGCTGGCCCGGCTGGGGCTGAAGGTCGCCGACCCGGAGGCGGTGCACCCGCTGCTGGAGAAGCTGGGCGCGCTCTCCGCGACGCCGAACGCCGTGCTGACGACCCCGCAGGTGCGGGCGGCCGTCGCCGGATCGCTCGACTCGGGCGAGGTCTGGGACGAGGACGGGCTGGACGCCGACGAGCTGGCGGAGGTCGTGCTCGGGCTGGTGCGGGCGGCCGGTCTCGCGCCGGGCGAGGAGCCGTGGCTCGGGGCGCTGGCGCTGCCGGACGACGAGGGCGAGCTGGCCCCGGCGGGCGAGCTGGTGCTGCCGGGCAGCGCGCTGGAGCAGGTGCTGCGGGAGGGCGAACTCGCCCCCGTGGACCAGGAGCTGGCCGACCGCTGGGGCGAGCAGCCGCTGACGGCCGTCGGGGTGCTGGCGACGTTCGCGCTGGTCCGCGCGGCCGACGTGGTGCTGGACCCGGACGAGTTGGAGCCGCGCGAGAGCGACTGGGCGGAGCCGGACGACGTCGGCCTGCTGGACGCCGTCGACGTGTGGTGCGAGGACGTCCTCGACCGGCTGCCGGAGACGGACGTCCCGCCGGTCGCCACCGAGATCGTCGCGGTCCGGGACCTGGACCTGGTCGACGACGACGCCTGGCCGCAGGCGCTGGCGATGCTCTCCCGGCCGCCGCTGCGGGACGCGATCACCGCGCCCGTGCGGGTGCTGCTGCCGGACGGCACGACCGACTCGGTCCGCGCGTACTCGGCGTGGTGGCTGCGCGACCACCCGGTGCTGGACGGCCGCCGCCCGGTGGGCCTGCGGGCCGCGGGCGGCGATCCGCTGCTGGCGGGGCTGTACGACGAGGCCGACGTCGACGTGGACGAGCAGGTGCTGCGCGCGCTGGGGGTCCGCACGACGGTGTCGGCGCTGCTCGACGAGCCGGGTGGCGGCGCGGAGCTGCTGGCGCGGCTGGCCGACCCGGACCGGCCGGTGGGCGCCGCGCAACTGCTGCGGCTGTACGCGGCGCTGGCCGCGCTCGACCCGGAGCAGGTGACGCTGCCGGACGAGCTGCGGGCGGTGGTCGACGGCGAGGTGCGCGTCGTGGAGGCGGGCGACGCGCTGGTCGCGGACGCGCCCGACCTGCTGCCGCTGGCCGCGGGGCTGGCGCTGCTGCCGGTGCCGCCGTACCGGGCGGGGGACCTGGCGGAGCTGTTCCAGGTCCGCCGGCTGAGCGAGGCGTTCGACGCGCGGGTGGTCTCCGAGGGGGAGACCCACGAGGTGCCGGCGGCCGTGCACGAGCTGCTGCCGACGGCTCCCCGGTCGTACGTCGAGCACGAGGAGCTCGTGGTGGCGGGCGGCACGGAGCTGGACTGGCGCTACGTGGACGGCGTGCTGCACGCCGCGACCGTCGAGGGCGTCGCGGCGGGGCTGGCCTGGGCCGCGGGCCAGTGGCAGCGCCGCTTCGAACTCGCGGCGCTGCTGGAGGACTCGTCGCGCACGGAGGAGCTGGCCCGCGCGCGCTGGTTCGACTAGGAGGAGACGACCTGGCCGCTACCCGCGCTACCCGCGCCACGCGGGCTGCGCGGGGTTCAACGGCCTGAGCTGAGCCTGGCCGCCTGGGTCCGCCCCACTTCGGTGGCGCGGCCCAGGAAGTCGGCGATGACGTCGAGGTCGCGGTCGCTGTACCCGTCGAGCAGCTCGGTGAAGGCCTCGCCGGGCTCGTCCCAGGCTTCCGCGAACCTGGGCAGCGCCTCTGGCGCGAGAGCGACCAGGGCGCGCCTGCGGTCGCCGGGGTCGGCGGTCCTGACGACGAGGCCGGCCTTCTCCAGCCGGTCGACGAGCCGGGTCGCTGAGCCGGCCGTGAGGCCGGTGAGCTGGGCGATCCGTCCGGTGCTGAGCGGTTCGGGCTCCATGCCGAGCAGGCCCAGGCACTGGAGGTCGGTGGGGTGCAGGCCGAGGTGGTCGGCCATGGCCTGGTTGAAGACCGTCCAGGCGGCGTAGTGGCGCTGACTCTCGTCGGCGATTCGGGCGAGCAGTTCTTTTCGGCTTGACATCGGGTCCTTCATGCTCCAAATTTATGTGTGTGACGCAACATCTGCGCGGCGCAATCTGACTGCCGCGGTTGCATCCTACGCGGCAACGACCGCGCCCTTCTCTCCGAAAGACCAGCTCTCATGTCCACACTCACGCTTTCCCCTGCGACGGCCCCCGAGGCCGTCTCCCCGAACCGGCGCTGGGCCATCCTCGCCGTCATCCTCGTCGCCGACGTCCTGGACCTCCTGGACGCCACGATCACCAACATCGCCGCCCCCACCATCAGCAAGGACCTGAACGGGGGCGCCGCCCTCATCCAGTGGCTCGGCGCCGCCTACGCCCTCGCCCTCGGTGTCCTGCTCGTCGTCGGCGGACGCCTCGGCGACAAGTTCGGCCGCCGCCGCGTCTTCCTCGTCGGCCTCACCGGCTTCACCGTCGCCTCCATCGCCTGCGGGCTGTCCTTCAGCCCCGCCTCGATCATCGTCGCCCGCCTGCTCCAGGGTGCCTTCGGCGCCCTGCTGATCCCGCAGGGCTTCGGCATCCTCGGTGCCGTCTTCCCGCGCGACCAGATCGGCAAGGCGTTCAGCGCCTTCGGCCCGACCCTCGGCATCTCCGCCGTCGGCGGCCCGATCCTCGCCGGCTTCCTCATCGACGCCGACCTCTTCGGCGCCGGCTGGCGCTCCATGTTCCTCATCAACATCGTCCTCGGCGGTCTCGCGATCGTCGCCGCCGTCCGCCTGCTGCCGAAGGACACCGGTGACTCCACCACCGCCGTCGACGGCATCGGCTCCGGCTACCTCGCCGGCACCATGCTCGGGCTGCTCTACGGCCTGATCGAGGGCTCCTCCAACGGCTGGACCCTCGTCCCGTTCGCCTCCCTCGCCGCCGGCCTCGTCTTCTTCGGCCTGTTCTGCCACCGCCAGCGCACCGCCGCCAGCCCGCTCATCCAGCCGTCGCTGCTCAAGAACCGCGGCTTCACCTCCGGCCTCATCCTCGGCATCGTCTTCTTCGCCGCCAACGCCGGCCTGCTCTTCGTCCTCTCGCTCTTCCTGCAGAACGGCCTGGGCTACTCCCCGATGCGCGCCGCGCTCGGCCTCGCCCCCGTCGCCGCCGGCATCGTCGTCGCCTCCATCGCCTGCTACCAGCTCGTCGGCAAGCTCGGACGCAACCTCGTCCTCATCGGCCTGCTGATCACCCTGATCGGCACCGGCTGGCTGCTCGCCCTCGTCCACGCCTACGGCACCGACCTCGGCACCTGGTCGCTGCTCACCCCGATCCTCGTCATCGGCCTCGGCATGGGCACCTGCTTCGGCACCATCTACGACGTCACCATCGGCGACATCGACCCGAAGGAAGCCGGCAGCGCCAGCGGCTCCCTCAGCGCCGTCCAGCAGCTCGCCAACGCCATCGGCGCCGCCGTCGTCACCACGGTCTACTTCAAGACCCTCGCCTCCGACGACGAGGCCCACGCCATGACCTACAGCCTGATCGTCGTCGCCGGCGTCGCGCTCCTCAGCATCGGCCTCGTGTGGCTCATGCCGCGCAACGCCCAGCCCGACGACCACCACTGACGCACCACCACGGACACATCACCACGGACACACCACCACCGCACCACACCCCCCCCAGGGGCGCCCGCACCGGGCGCCCGGACCCGGAAGGACCCACGACATGACCATCCTCGTCACCGGAAGCCGCGGACGCGTCGGCACCACGCTCATCGGCCTGCTGCACGAACAGGGCTACAAGGTCCGTGCCGCGTCCAGCGATCCCGACGAGCTGACCCTGCCGGACGGCGTACCCGACGTGAAGCTGAGCCTCGCGGAACCACATACGTTCCGCGACGCCCTGGCCGGCGTCGACTCCGTGTTCCTGTACGCCAACCCCTCGCACATCGACGAGTTCATCAAGACCGCCACCGACGCGGGCGTGCAGCACGTGGTGCTGCTCTCCTCGTCCGCCGTGCTCAACCCGGACGCGAAGAACGACCCCATCGCCCGCCAGCACCTGGAGGTCGAGGAGGCCCTCGCCTCCTCCGCGCTGCCGTGCACGTTCCTGCGGCCCAGCGCGTTCGCGACCAACACGCTCTACTGGTCCTGGCCGCTGCGGACCACCGGCACGGTGAGCCTGCCGTACCCCGGCGCGCACACCGACGCCATCCACGAGTCGGACATCGCCGAGGCCGCGGTGGCCGTCCTCAAGGACCCGGCGCTGCGCGGCGGCGGGTACACCCTGACCGGCGCCGAGTCGTTCACCTTCGCCGAGCAGATCGGCCTGCTCGCCCGTGCCACCGGCCGGCCCCTCACGTACGACGCCGTCACCCCCGAGGCCTGGAAGGCGCAGATGGCGGACTACCTGCCCGACTCCTTCGCCGACGGCCTGCTCGCGTACTGGCGGTCGCACGACGGCCGGCCCGTCGAGCTCGCCGCGGGAGTCGACGTGCTGACCGGCCACCCGCCGCGCCCCTTCGCGGTGTGGGCCGCCGAGAACGCCGCCGCCTTCCTGCAGTAGGACCCGCCGGGTGCGGGGTGGGGGTGTCAGTCGGTGTCGTGGACGCGGAGCGTCCGCCAGACCAGTTCCAGGACGAGCCCGGCCGCGAGCGCGACCCCCACCCCCACCCACGGACCCTCCGTCCCCACCAGCTTGAGCGCGAAGAAGTCCTGCAGCCAGGGCGTGACCAGCACGATCAGGAAGCCGCCGGCCATCGCCAGCACCAGGCAGATCCGCCACAGCGTGTACGGGCGGGCGACGATGGCCAGCACCCACAGCGAGATCAGGAACAGCGTGAGCGTCGCGTTGCTGGTCTCCGCGTCCAGCGCCCCGTCACCGGTGTAGTGGTGGCGGGCCAGCAGGTACTCGCCGAACGTGGCCACCGCGCAGATGATGCCCGCGGGCGCCGAGTACCGCATCACCCGCCGGACGAAGTGCGGCTTGGCCCGCTCCTTGTTGGGGGCGAGCGCCAGGAAGAACGCCGGGACGCCGATGGTCAGGGTGGACAGCAGCGTCAGATGGCGGGGCAGGAACGGATACGGCACCTGCCAGAAGACGACCAGCAGCGCCAGCAGCACCGAGTACACGGTCTTGGTGAGGAAGAGCGTCGCCACCCGGGTGATGTTGCCGATGACGCGCCGGCCCTCGGCGACCACCGAGGGCAGCGTGGCGAAGCTGTTGTTGAGCAGCACGATCTGCGCGACCGCCCGCGTCGCCTCGGACCCCGACCCCATGGAGACGCCGATGTCGGCGTCCTTCAGGGCCAGGACGTCGTTGACGCCGTCGCCGGTCATCGCGACGTTGTGGCCCCGGGACTGGAGCGCGGCCACCATGTCGCGCTTCTGCTGCGGGGTGACCCGGCCGAAGACCGCGCCGTTCTCCAGGACCTCCGCCATCTCGTCCCGGTCGGTGGGCAGTTGCCGGGCGTCGACCGGGTGGTCCGCGCCGGGCAGCCCGAGCTTGCCGGCGACCGCGCCGACCGAGACCGCGTTGTCACCGGAGATGACCTTGGCCTGGACGCCCTGCTCGGCGAAGTACCGCAGGGTGTCGGCGGCGTCGGGGCGCAGCCGCTGCTCCAGGACGACCAGTGCCTGCGGGACGACGTCCGAGCCGAGCGACGGATCGTCCAGCTCGCGGTCGGTGCGGGCGAGCAGCAGCACCCGCAGGCCCTGGTCGTTGAGCTCGTCGATGTCGGCGAGGGCGGCGTGTCCTTCGGGCAGCAGGACGTCGGGCGCGCCGAGCAGCCAGGTGCCGCTGTCGCCGCCGGGCTCGACGAAGGTGCCGCCGCTGTACTTGCGCGCGGAGGAAAAAGGCAGCGCGCGGCTGCAGCGCCAGCCGTCGCCGTTCTCGGAGACCGGATAGGCGTCGACGATCGCCTGGAGGCTGGCGTTGGGCCGCGGGTCGGAGGCGCCGAGCGCGCCGAGCGCCTGCCGGACGTGGGGCTCCGCGGCGCCGTCGAGCAGCCGCAGCCCGGTGACGTCCATGCCGCCCTCGGTGAGCGTGCCGGTCTTGTCGAGGCAGACCACGTCGACGCGCGCCAGGCCCTCGATGGCGGGGAGTTCCTGCACCAGGCACTGCTTGCGGCCGAGCCGGATGACGCCGATCGCGAAGGCGACGGAGGTGAGCAGCACCAGGCCCTCGGGGACCATGGGGACGATGCCGCCGACCGTGCGGCGCACCGCCTCGCGCCAGTCGTTCCGCTCCAGCACGAGCTGGCTGATGATCAGGCCGATCGCGGTCGGCACCATCATCCACGTCACGTACTTGAGGATCTGGCTGATGCCGTTGCGCAGCTCCGAGTCGACGAGGGTGAAGCGGGACGCCTCCTCGGCGAGCTGCGCGGCGTACGCCTCCCGGCCGACCTTGGTGGCGGTGAACGCGCCACCGCCGGCGACGACGAAGCTGCCGGACATGACGGGGTCGCCCGCCTTCTTCAGCACCGGGTCGGCCTCGCCGGTGAGCAGGGACTCGTCGATCTCCAGCCCCTCGGCCTCGACGACCTCGCCGTCGACGAGGGCCTTGTCGCCGGGGCCCAGTTCGATGAGGTCGCCGAGCACGATCTCGGAGTTGTGGATCTCGACGGCCTCGCCGTCGCGGCGCACGGTGGGCTTGGACTCGCCGATGACGGCGAGGCTGTCCAGGGTCCGCTTGGCGCGCATCTCCTGGAAGATGCCGATCGCCGTGTTGGCGACGATGACGAAGCCGAAGAGGCCGTCCTGGATGGGGCCGACCACGAGGATGACGAGGAAGAGCACGCCGATGATGGCGTTGAACCGGGTGAAGACGTTGGCTTTGACGATCTCGGAGGTCGAGCGCGACGACCGCACCGGAACGTCGTTCACCTCGCCCCGGGCGACCCGTTCGGCGACCTCGCCGCTGGTCAGTCCGGTGTTTCGGGCAACGGTCTGGGTGTCCGTGCTTTCCGTCATGGGGACGACGCTACGTGCGCGCCGCCCGCTTTACCCGTCGGACGGCCCGTCGGAGGGAGCGTTCCGGGCCGCCAGGGCCGCGTTCCGGCCCCGGACGTACCACAGGCCGAAGACGCCGAGCAGCGTGCCGGCCAGGCAGGTCCAGATCCACCAGGTGTGGCCGTGGTCGGAGTACCAGCCGTAGAACGGGAGCTGCCCGACGAAGAGCGCGAACCAGACGGCCGTGCCGACGAGGACGGTCGCGACGTCGTTCGCTTCCAGGGGCTCGGGCGTCTCGTGGGTGGCTTTCCACTTGGTCATGCGGCCAGGGTACGGGGTGTGCGGAGCCGCCCTCCGGAAGGTGCCTGACCGGGGTGCGCCCGGTCGCCGCATGGGTCTACGCGCGGAGATAGCGCACGATCCATGGTTTGTTCATACTGAAACGGTCCCCCGGTGACTGGTTTCAGTCGTACGAACGTACAAAAACGCACACATTGAGGACCCACATGTCCCCCTCGGCCACCGCTTCGGTCGACGCCCAGAACCCGTCCCCCGCGCCGCCCCGGAACGGGCTGGACCGCTTCTTCCGGATTTCCGAGCGGGGATCCTCGATCTCCGGCGAGGTCCGGGGAGGGCTCGCCACCTTCTTCGCGATGGCCTACATCATCGTGCTGAACCCGATCATCCTCAGCTCAGGAGCGGACAAGTACGGCCACCACCTGGACGGCGGCCAGCTGGTCACCGCCACGGTGCTGACCGCTGCCCTCACCACGCTCCTGATGGGTGTCATCGGCAACGTCCCGATCGCGCTCGCCGCCGGCCTCGGGGTGAACACCGTCGTCGCCCTGCAGCTCGCACCCAGGATGAGCTGGCCCGACGCGATGGGCATGGTCGTCCTGGCCGGTTTCGCGATCATGCTGCTGGTCGCCACCGGGCTCCGGGAGCGCGTGATGAGCGCGGTGCCGATGGGGCTCCGCAAGGGCATCGCGATCGGCATCGGCCTGTTCATCCTGCTGATCGGCCTGGTCGACTCCGGCTTCGTCACCCGCATCCCGGACGCCGCGCACACCACCGTCCCGCTGCAGCTGGGCTCTGACGGCCACCTCAACGGCTGGCCGGTGCTGGTCTTCGTCCTGGGCGTGCTGCTCACGCTGGCCCTGATCATCCGCAAGGTGCCGGGCGCGATCCTGATCAGCATCGTCGCGATGACGGTGCTGGCCCTGATCATCGACGCGATCGCGGACATCCCCGGCCAGGCCTGGGGCCTGACCGTCCCCGCGTGGCCCGGCAACCCGGTGGCCAGCCCTGACTTCGGCCTCATCGGCAACGTCAGCCTCTTCGGCGGCTTCGGCGAGGTCGGCATCCTGACCGGCGTGCTGTTCGTCTTCACGGTGCTGCTGTCGTGCTTCTTCGACGCGATGGGCACGATCCTCGGCGTCAGCGACGAGGCGCACCTGCTGGACGAGAAGGGCGACCTGCCCGGCATGAACAAGGTGCTGATGGTCGACGGCATCGCCACCGCCCTGGGCGGCGCCACCTCCAGCTCCGCCAACACCTGCTTCGTGGAGTCCACGGCGGGTGTCGGGGAGGGCGCGAGGACCGGCCTGGCGAGCATCGTCACCGGGCTGATGTTCGTGCTCGCGCTGTTCTTCACGCCGCTGGCCACGATGGTCCCGGCCCAGGCGGCCACCCCCGCGCTGGTCGCGGTCGGCTTCCTGATCCTGGCGAACAGTGTGCGGGACATCGACTGGAGCGACTTCACGATCGCCGTCCCGGCGTTCCTGACCATGGTGATGATGCCGTTCACCTACTCCATCACCAACGGCATCGGCATCGGCTTCATCAGCTTCTGCGTGCTGCGGCTGGCGGCGGGGCGCGGCCGTGAGGTGCCGGTGGCCCTCTACGTGGTCGCGGCGGTCTTCGGCTTCTACTACCTGATGCCGGCGCTGGGCCTGACCTGAGCCGGCCCGGCGGGCTCGGGCCGTCCCGGCCCGAGCCGGTCCGACCTGCGGGAATACGGGGTGGTGTCACCCCGGCGGAGCCGCGTAGAAGCGCTCCGTCTCGTCGACGGCGGTCTTGAACCGCTCGTCGAAGTCGTCGCGAACGAGCGTCCGGACCACATAGTCCTGGACGCTCGTTCCGCATTTGGCGGCGTGGTCACGGAGCCGATCCAGCAGGTCGGCGTCTATGCGCAGGCTGAGCACTCGCGATGCCATGTGCCAACGGTCCTCGGCGGAGGCGGTTCCCCGGGTCGTTTTCCGGCGCTAACTCACTCATATGGGTGAGGTTTACTTAGCCTAGGTAATGAGCTACGCTAATGAACGTGACCGAACTGTCCGAGGACGACCGCGCTGCGGTGAACTCTCTGCGCTCCGCCGTGATGCGACTGTCGCGGCGGCTGCGCCACCAGAGGGTGGACGAGTCGCTCAGCCCGACCGAGATGTCGGTGCTGGGCACCCTCGCCCGCTGCGGCTCCGCGACCCCGGGGGAGCTGGCCCGCAAGGAACACGTGCAGCCGCCCTCCATGACGCGCATCGTCGCGATGCTGGAGGCGAAGGACCTCGTCCGGCGGGACCCGCACCCGGACGACCGCCGCCAGGTCGTCGTCAGCCAGACGGAGCAGGCCGAGGCGATGCTCGAGGAGAGCCGCCGCAAGCGCAACGTGTGGCTGGCACAGCTCACGGAGGGGCTCACCGACGACGAGCGCGCCGTGCTGCGCGCCGCGGCGCCCGTCCTGGAGAAGCTCGCACAGCTGTAGCAAGGCCCGACCGGCCTACGGCAGGTCGGGAAGACCGTGGAACACCGCACGACAGCAGACCGCACCACCGCACCACCGCACGTGAACGCTCGTCAGTGAAACGCAACGCCACACAGGGGAGGCGAACCTAGATTGAGTTCGGCAGCCGGATCGGACACCGCACCCGGACAAGAACCCGAGAGGACCCAGCAGCGCGGTGGCATGTTCAGCTCGCTGAAGGTTCGTAATTACCGGCTCTTCGCGACCGGCGCCGTAGTGTCCAACACCGGCACCTGGATGTCGCGGATCGCCCAGGACTGGCTGGTGCTCAGCATCACCGGTTCCTCTTTCGCGGTGGGCATCACCACCGCGCTGCAGTTCCTGCCGATGCTGCTCTTCGGCCTCTTCGGCGGCGTGATCGCCGACCGTTACCCCAAGCGGCAGATCCTGCTCTGCACCCAGGCCGCGCTCGGCGCGCTCGGACTGCTGCTCGCCGCGCTGACGCTCAGCGGACACGTCCAGGTCTGGCACGTGTACGTCATCGCCTTCGCCCTCGGCATGGTGACCGTCGTCGACAACCCGGCCCGGCAGACCTTCGTGGTCGAGATGGTCGGCCCGAGCGAGATCCGCAACGCGGTCTCGCTGAACTCCGCGAACTTCCAGGCCGCCCGCCTGATCGGCCCCGCCGTCGCCGGTGTCCTCATCACCGCGGTCGGCAGCGGCTGGGCGTTCCTGCTCAACGGGCTCTCCTTCCTCGCCCCGCTCGCCGGCCTGCTGCTGATGCGCACCGCCGAGCTGCACAAGGTCGAACGCGTACCGCGAGGCAAGGGCCAGCTGCGCGAGGGCCTGCACTACGTGGCGGGGCGCCCCGAGCTGATCTGGCCGATCGTGCTGGTCGGGTTCATCGGGACCTTCGGCTTCAACTTCCCGATTATCCTCACCGGCTTCGTCGACCACGTCTTCCACAGCGGCGCGAGCACCTACGGGCTGCTGAACACCATCATCGCGCTGGGCTCGCTCGGCGGCGCGCTGCTCGCGGCCCGCCGCGGCCGGACCCGGCTGCGGCTGCTGGTCTTCGCCGCGTTCGCCTTCGGCATGCTGGAGGTGCTGGCCGCGCTGGCCCCGTCCTTCTGGATGTTCGCGCTCCTGCTGCTGCCGATCGGCGTCTTCGGGATGACGTTCAACACCTCGGCCAACGCGTCGGTGCAGCTCGCCTCCGACCCCGTCATGCGGGGCCGCGTCATGAGCCTGTACATGATGGTCTTCGTCGGCGGCACCCCCATCGGCGGCCCGCTCGTCGGCTGGGTGACGGACACCTACGGGGCCCGCGTCGGGTTCCTGTCCGGCGGCCTCGTCGCGGCGCTCGCGGCGGTCGGCGTCGGCCTGGTGCTGGCACGGATCGGCGGGCTGCGGCTCAAGGTGGACCTGCACCGGGGAAAAGACCACCGGCTGATCGAGTTCGTGCCCCGTGAGGGCGCTGCCGCCCCACTGGTGACGGCCGCGTGAGGCCCTCGGCATGAGACTGTTCGCCGCGGTGCTGCCTCCTCCCGAGGCGGCCGACGAACTCGCCCCGGCCGTCTCCGCGCTGCGCCGGCTCCCCGGAGCCGGCCGGCTGCGCTGGACCGAACGCGCCGGGTGGCACTTCACGCTCGCCTTCCTCGGAGAGGTCGGCGACGGGACGCTCCCCGGGCTGCGGGACGGCCTCGCGGCCGTCGCCCGGCTGCACGAGCCCTGCGCACTGCGGCTGTCCGGCGGCGGCCGGTTCGGCGAGCGGGCGCTGTGGGCCGGCGCGGCGGGCGACACCGGACGGCTGGAGGAGCTCGCGGACTCCGTGCACAGCGCCGCCCGGCTGGCCGGCGTCGATCCGGCACAGGAGCACGCGTACACCCCGCACCTGACGCTGGCCCGCAGCCGCGGCGGCGTGGCCCTCGGCCCGTACGCCGCCGCGCTCGACGGATTCCTGGGCACGCCCTGGTCCGCCGACACCCTCGCGCTGGTGCGCAGCCACCCCGCTCCGGACGCCCGCTACGAGACGGTGGGGACCTGGCCGCTGGGCCGGTGACCCCGGCCGGTTAACCTCGACACGTGGACCCCAAGACCCGAACCCGCGTAGTGACCGCCGCCCTCGTCCTGATGCTCGTCGTGGTGGTCGCGGGCGCGCTGCTGCGCTGAGCGCCCGCGACCACCGTCCCGACCGGCCAGGACCACCGGGCGCGGACTACCAGGCGAAGGCTTCCGGGGACGGCCCCGGGCCGGGGAAGACCTCGTCCAGTGCGGCCAGGAACTCCTCCGACAGCTTCACCTCGACCGCGTTGAGCGCGGAGTCCAGCTGCGCCTGCGTGCGCGGGCCGACGATCGGGCCGGTCACGCCGGGCCGGGTCAGCAGCCACGCGAGACCGACGTCACCGGGCGCCAGCTCGTACTTGTCGCACAGGTCCTCGTACGCCTGGATCTGCTCGCGCTGCTTGGCGCTCTTGAGCGCGTCCGCGCTGCGGCCGGACGTCGAGCGCGCGCCGCCGCCCTCGCGCTCCTTGCGGAGCGCCCCGCCGAGCAGCCCGCCGTGCAGCGGCGACCACGGGATGACGCCCAGGCCGTACGCCTGCGCCGCCGGGATGACCTCCATCTCCGCACGCCGCTCGGCCAGGTTGTAGATGCACTGCTCGCTGGTCAGACCCAGCGAGTTGCGCCGCGCGGCCGCCTCGTTGGCCTGCGCGATGTGCCAGCCGGCGAAGTTCGACGAGCCGGCGTAGAGGATCTTCCCCTGCTGGACGAGGACGTCGATGGCCTGCCAGATCTCGTCCCAGGGCGTGTTCCGGTCGACGTGGTGGAACTGGTAGAGGTCGATGTAGTCCGTGCCGAGCCGCTTCAGGCTCGCGTCGCAGGCACGGCGGATGTTGAGGGCGGAGAGCCGGTCGGTGTTCGGATAGGCGTCGCCCTCGGCGGCCATGTTGCCGTAGACCTTCGTCGCGAGAACGGTCTTCTCGCGGCGCCCGTCCCCCTTGGCGAACCAGGAGCCGACGATCTCCTCGGTGCGGCCCTTGTTCTCACCCCACCCGTACACGTTGGCGGTGTCGAAGAAGTTGACGCCCGCGCCGAGCGCGGAGTCCATGATCGCGTGACTGTCGTTCTCGTCGGTCTGGGGACCGAAGTTCATGGTGCCGAGCACCAGGCGGCTGACTTTGAGACCCGTACGTCCAAGCTGCGTGTACTCCATGACACCCAAGCCAAGCTCTTCGAGTGCGCTCGAAGCAAGGGCCGGTTCGCCCGCTGGGACGGCGGTGCCGGCGGGCGCCGCCGCTACCGCCGGACGTAGCGGCCGCCGACCCCCCAGGCCTGGTGCATCGCGTCGGCGAACGCGGCCGCGAGACGGTGCTCGCCCGAGAGGTTGGGGTGCGTGCCGTCGTAGGTGTCCGACGGCAGCTCGTAGCCGTCCGGCCGGGAGGCGAGCAGCAGCGGCGAGGTGCCGGTGTCCAGGTCGGCGACGGCCTTGGACATCCGGACGTTGAGCTCCCCGCACTGCTCGGCGAACGGGAGGTCGTGCCCGGCCCGGATGTTGGGGATCACCGGGAGCAGCACCATCCGGATCCGCGGGTTGGCGGCCCGCGCCTCGCCGACGAAGGCGCGCAGGTTCTCCGCGGTCTGCTCGGCGGTCGTGTAGAAGCCGAGGTCGATCAGCCCGAGGGAGATCAGCAGGAGGTCCGGACGGTGCGCGCGCACCGCGTCCCCGATCACCGGGGCCATGTGCAGCCACCCCTCGCCCCAGCCGGCCAGGTGCCGGCGGGCGTCCGGCGGGAAGTCCGGGTCGGCGTACGCGTGCGAGACGGGTCCGCCGCTCACCTTGTCGTACAGCGCGTCGCGCGGGCCGACCACCGTGAACGGCTCGCCGAGCGCGCACAGGTGCTGCCACATGCGGTAACGCCAGGTGAAGTCGCCCGCGCTGCCGATGGTCATGGAATCGCCGACGAACATATAACGCACGCCCAGATCATCCCGGATACCCTGCCCCGGCCGCGATGCCCCGAGGCGTGAAGCCCGACACATGGCGGGATGGCAGGCTGGGGGCATGCCGCGCTTCCGCACCGCCCTCGCCGCCTCTGTCACCGCTGCGGCGTTCGCCGTCCTCGGACCGGTGCCGGGGGCCCTCGCCGACGCCGACGGCACCTCCGTCGCGTTCACCATCAGCGATCCGCGGATCACCGAGTCCAGCGGGCTGGCCGCCAGCCGCCTCCACCCGGGCGTGTACTGGACCCACAACGACAGCGACGACGGCCCGTACGTCTACGGCGTGGACTCCGCGACCGGCAAGACCCTCGCCCGGGTCACGATGCGCGGCATCGACCCCCGGGACGTCGAGGCGATCTCCCTCGGCCCGGACGGCGACCTCTACGTCGGCGACATCGGCGACAACCTCGGCGGGACCTGGCCGCACGTGTGGATCTACCGGTTCGCCGAGCCGAAGAAGCTGGGGAACACGACGGTGGACATCGTCCGCTACAAGGTCCAGTACGAGGGCGGCCCGCGGAACGCGGAGGCGCTGATGGTCCACCCCAAGACCGGCCGGGTCTACATCGCGAGCAAGAACGAGGACGGCGGCGGCCTGTACGCGGGCCCGGTGAAGCTCAGCTCGAAGGGGGTGAACACCTTCCGGCGGATCGCCGAGGTCCCGTGGGTGACCGACGGCTCGTTCTCGCCCGACGGCACCCGGCTGGTGCTGCGCGGCTACTTCTGGGCGACCGCCTGGCGGTGGTCGGGCGAGGCCCCCACCAAGATCGGCAGCCTCGATGTGCCGATGCAGCGCCAGGGCGAGTCGGTGGCCTTCACCCCGGACGGCCGGGCGCTGATGTACGGCAGCGAGGGCAAGAACAGCGAGGTCTGGAAGGCCCCGCTCACGGGTGACGACCTGCCGGACTCCGCGGCCCGGGAGAGCGGATCCACGAGCACGGGAACGCCCGGCGGCAAGGGGCCGGCGGCCGGTACGGGCGCGGCCGGGGACGGTTCGTCCGGCCACGGCACCGTCGTCGTCGGTTTCGCCGCGCTCGCGGGGATCTTCCTCGCCGCCACCGGCCTGCGCCGGATCCTGCGCCGCCGCCGCGACTGACGAGGGGCCCGGCCGTCACCGGCCGGACCCCTTGCGTCCTACGTCCTGCGTGCGCCGCCGAGCGGTGCCGCCGTGCGGACTGCTACAGCTTGTCGATGACGTAGTCGATGCAGACCGTCAGCGCCTCGACGTCGGCCGGGTCGACCGCCGGGAACATCGCGACGCGCAGCTGGTTGCGGCCCAGCTTGCGGTAGGGCTCGGTGTCCACGATGCCGTTGGCGCGCAGCGCCTTCGAGATCTGGGTGGCGTCGATCGCGTCGTCGAAGTCGATCGTGCCGATGACCTGCGAGCGCTGCGCCGGGTCGACGACGAACGGCGAGGCGTACGAGGACTTCTCGGCCCAGCCGTACAGCCGCGACGAGGAGTCCGCGGTACGGGCGACCGCCCAGTCGAGACCGCCCTGGCCGTTGATCCAGTCGAGCTGGTTCGCGAGCAGGAAGAGCGTGGACAGCGCCGGGGTGTTGTACGTCTGGTTCTTCGTCGAGTTGTCGATCGCGGTCGGCAGGTCGAAGAACGCCGGGATGTGCCGGCCGGAGGCGGCGATCTCGGCGGCGCGCTCCAGGGCGGCCGGGGAGAACGCGGCCAGCCACAGGCCGCCGTCCGCCGCGAAGGACTTCTGCGGGGCGAAGTAGTAGACGTCCGTCTCGGTGATGTCGACCGGCAGGCCGCCCGCACCGGAAGTGGCGTCCACCAGGACGAGTGAACCGGCGTCGGCGCCCTCGACGCGCTTGATCGGCGCCGCGACACCCGTCGAGGTCTCGTTGTGGGTGAACGCGTACACGTCCACCCCGGCCTCGGCGACCGGCACCGGGTGCGTGCCCGGGTCGGACTTGACGACCGACGGGTCGTCGAGCCACGGCGCCAGTTTGGCGGCGGTGGCGAACTTGGAGGAGAACTCGCCGAACGACAGGTGCTGGGACTTCTGCCGGATCAGGCCGTGGGTGGCGATGTCCCAGAACGCGGTGGACCCGCCGTTGCCGAGGACCACCTCGTACCCCTCGGGCAGGGAGAACAGCTGCCGGACACCTTCGCGGACCTGGCCCACCAGGTTCTTCACCGGAGCCTGCCGGTGAGAGGTGCCGAGCAGGGACGTGCCGGTCGCGGCCAGCGCTTCGACCGCCTCCGTCCGTACCTTGGAGGGGCCCGCGCCGAAACGGCCGTCGGCGGGCTTGATGTCAGCGGGAATCTGGATATCAGCCACGGGCGAAGCGTAATCCGTCCCGAGGCCGGTCTCGCTACCGGTCCACCGGGTGAGACAAGGTGGGACGCATGGATCTCGAGCACGCGATGCGGGCGGCGGTGCGTGGCACGGTCGCCTTCGACGCCGGGGCGCGGGCCCTGATGACGATGGACGCGTCGAACTACCGGCGGGTCCCGCTGGGCGTCGTGGCGCCCCGCGACGCGGACGACGTCGCGGCGGCACTGGCCGTGTGCCGCGAGTACGGCGTGCCGGTGGTGCCGCGCGGCGGCGGCACCTCGATCGCCGGGCAGGCGACGGGGGTCGGAGTGGTGCTCGACTTCACCCGCCATATGCGGGCGATCGAGCACATCGACCCCCAGGCACGCACCGCGGTCGTGCAGCCGGGCGTGGTCCTCGACGATCTGCGGGCCGCCGCCGCACGGCACGGGCTCACCTTCGGCCCCGACCCGTCCACCCACAGCCGCTGCACGCTCGGCGGCATGATCGGCAACAACGCGTGCGGGTCGCACTCGGTCGCCTGGGGGACGACCGCCGACAACGTGCGCGAGCTGGAGGTGCTGACGTACGGCGGGGAGCGGGCCGTGCTCGGCCGCGGCCTGCCCGGACCGCTCCACGACAGGACCGCCGCCTTCGCCGACGAGCGGCTGGCCCTGCTCCGCACCGGTTTCCCCGACCTGCCCCGCCGGATCTCCGGCTACGCCCTGGACCGGCTGCTCCCCGAGCACGGCCGGGACCTGGCGCGTGCCTTCACCGGCAGTGAGGGCACCCTCGGCGTGCTGACCCGCGCCACCGTACGGCTGGTGGAGCCGCCCGCGGCCCGCGCACTGGCCGTGCTCGGCTACCGGGACGAGAGCGCAGCCGCCGACGCCGCACCCCTGCTGCTGCCGCTGCGCCCGCTGACCGTCGAGGGCATGGCGGCCGACCTCGTGGGCTCCTCCGCCCAGGAGTCCCTGCCGCGCGGCGCCGCGTGGCTCTTCGTGGAGGTCGGCGGCGACACCGCGGCCGAGGCGCGGGCCCGCGCCTCGGAGCTGTGCCGCCACGCCGCCGCCGACGGCGCCCTGGACCACGCCGTCCTCACGGAGCCCGCCGAGCAGCGGGCCCTGTGGCGGATCCGCGAGGACGCCGCCGGGACCGCGACCCGGATGCCCGACGGCACCGAGGCGTGGCCGGGCTGGGAGGACTGCGCCGTGCCGCCGACCCGGCTCGGCGCGTACCTCCGGGAGTTCAGGGCCCTGCTGGGGGAGCACGGCCTGCGCGGCTCCCCGTACGGACACTTCGGCGACGGCTGCGTGCACGTCCGTATCGACTTCGACCTGCTGACACCGGCGGGCATCGCCCGCTTCCGGCGCTTCTCCGAGGAGACCGCCGGCCTGGTCGTCGCCCACGGTGGCTCGCTGTCGGGCGAGCATGGCGACGGCCAGGCGCGGGCGGAACTCCTGCCGAAGATGTACGGCCCCGAACTCGTGGCACTCTTTGCAGTTTTCAAGGAGCTGTGGGACCCGGCGGGCGGAATGAACCCCGGGATGCTCGTCCGCCCCGATCCAATGGATACCAACCTCCGCTTCGACGTGCTGCCGTCCCGCGCGTCACATCCGGTTGACGTCGAATTCACCTATCCGGGTGATGGCGGCGATTTCACGGCGGCCGTCCGGCGCTGCGTCGGCGTCGGAAAATGCCGTACGTCCGCGACCACCTCGCCCGGCGGGGACAGCGTGATGTGCCCGTCCTACCGCGTGACGGGGGAGGAGCGGCACTCCACGCGCGGGCGCGCCCGGCTGCTGCACGAGATGCTCGCCGGCGAGATCATCCAGGACGGCTGGCGGTCCGCGGAGGTCCGGGACGCGCTCGACCTGTGCCTTTCCTGCAAGGGCTGCCGCAGCGACTGCCCGGTCGAGGTGGACATGGCGACGTACAAGGCCGAGTTCCTGCACCACCACTACGCGGGACGGCCGCGCCCCCGCTCGCACTACTCGATGGGATGGCTCCCGGTCTGGCTGCGGGCCGCCGCCCCGTACGCCCGCGCCCTGAACGCCCTGGCCCGCGGACCGCTGGCCGGCCTCGCCAAGCGGGCCGCCGGCCTCGCCCCGGAGCGCGACCTCCCCGCGCTCGCCGATGAACCGTTCCGCCGCTGGTGGAACCGCCGGACGACCGGCGGCCGGACGACCGGCGGCGGGACGGCCGTCGGTCCGATGGCCGGGGGGCGGGCGACCGTCGGACCGATGACCCAGCGGCGGGCGACCGTCGTGCTGTGGCCCGACACCTTCACGAACCACCTCTCGCCGCAGGTCGGACAGGCCGCGGTGAAGGTGCTGGAAGCGGCCGGCCTGCGGGTGGTCGTACCGCCGAAGGCGGTCTGCTGCGGCCTGACGTGGGTGTCCACCGGGCAGCTCGACCGGGCCCGTACGGTCATGCGCCGCACCGTCGACGCCCTCGCGCCCGCGCTCGACGCCGGGCTGCCGATCGTGGTCCTCGAACCCAGCTGCGGGGCGGCGCTCCGCGCCGACCTCCCGGAGCTGCTCGGCAGCGACGACCCGCGCGCGGCACGGCTGGCCGCCTCCGTCAGGACGTTCGCGCAGGTGCTGGAGGAACTGGCGCCCGGCTGGGCGCCGCCCCGGCTGGACCGTCCCGTCGTCGGGCAGACGCACTGCCACCAGCACGCCGTGCTCGGCGACGGCGCCGAGCGGCGGCTGCGCGAGCGCGCCGGCCTCACCGGCTCGCTCGCCGGGGGCTGCTGCGGTCTCGCCGGCAACTTCGGCTTCGAGCGGGGCCACCACGACGTGTCGGTGGCCTGTGCCGAGGAACAGCTCCTCCCGGCGGTCCGCCAGGCGCCCGCCGGGGCCGCCGTCCTGGCGGACGGCTTCTCCTGCCGTACCCAGCTCGCGCACCTGGCCGGCACACCCGGGCGGCACCTGGCCGAACTCCTGGCGGAGGCGCTTCCCGACGCGTAGCCCGCCCCGTAGAGCCCGCAGAGCCCGTAGAGCCCGCAGAGCCGGCAGGGGGGCCGGACGGACCGGCCGCGCCGACGGCTGTGGCCCGCCCCCACCCGGTTGCGGGGTGGGGGCGGGCCACAGGACCAAACGATTCAGCAGCTGCCGTTCAGCAGACGGCCCGGGTCAGTGCCCGATGCCCGCGAAGCCGTCGACGTCGCGCGGGTCGCGCGGGCCGGGGCCCATGTAGCGGGCGGAGGGGCGGACGAGCCGGCCGGTGCGCTTCTGCTCCAGGATGTGGGCCGACCAGCCCGCCGTCCTGGCACAGGTGAACATCGACGTGAACATGTGCGCGGGCACCTCGGCGAAGTCCAGGACGATGGCCGCCCAGAACTCCACGTTGGTGGCGAGCACCCGGTCGGGGCGCCGCGCGTGCAGCTCCGCCAGTGCCGCCTTCTCCAGCGCCTCGGCGACCTCGAAGCGGGGGGCGCCCAGCTCCTTCGCCGTGCGCCGCAGCACGCGCGCACGCGGGTCCTCGGCGCGGTACACGCGGTGGCCGAAGCCCATCAGGCGCTCGCCCTTGTCCAGCGCGCGCTTGACGTAGGCGCTCGCGTCGCCGGTGCGCTCGATCTCCTCGATCATGCCGAGGACGCGCGAGGGGGCGCCGCCGTGCAGCGGGCCCGACATGGCGCCGACGGCGCCGGACAGGGCCGCGGCCACGTCGGCACCCGTGGAGGCGATGACGCGCGCGGTGAACGTCGAGGCGTTCATGCCGTGCTCGGCGGCGGACGTCCAGTAGGCGTCGACGGCGGCCACGTGCTTGGGGTCGGGCTCGCCGCGCCAGCGGATCATGAAGCGCTCGACGATCGTCTGCGCCTTGTCGATCTCCTTCTGCGGCACCATGGGCAGGCCCTGGCCGCGCGCCGACTGGGCGACGTAGGAGAGCGCCATGACGGCGGCGCGCGCGAGGTCGTCACGGGCCTCGTCGACGTCGATGTCCAGCAGCGGTTTCAGACCCCAGACGGGCGCGAGCATGGCGAGCGCCGACTGGACGTCGACGCGGATGTCGCCGGAGTGCACCGGGATCGGGAACGGCTCGGCAGGCGGCAGGCCCGGATTGAACTTGCCGTCGACCAGCAGGCCCCACACGTTTCCGAATGAGACATGGCTGACGAGATCTTCGATGTCGACGCCTCGGTAACGGAGAGAGCCGCCTTCCTTGTCAGGTTCGGCGATCTCCGTCTCGAACGCGACTACTCCTTCGAGTCCGGGTACGAAGTCGGACATCAGGCGGCTCCTCGTGATGTGGTCGACAGGTGCTTGGCCGGCCGACTGCTTGGCCGGCCAATCCGGTAATGCCCCGCTCGGGTGATGGTCACCCTGCTCCATCCGAGACCGGGGGCCGGAGTCAGAAACGGTATCTCTTGATGTCAAGAGGCCACAGCCGCCCGACCCGCAATTCTGTCGGTTCTGGCACATGACGGGAAGCGTGAGGTGCGGCACACTCTTCGGTCCTGCCGCCCCGGCGGGGCCTTGTCCGCCCGGTCCGGGGACGTGGGGGGCCCAGGGGATGCAAGATGTCCGGGTGCAGTCTCCTGTCGATCCAGCCGCCATGCGCGAGCAGTACCGCGCCCAGGGCCTCTCCGAGGCTGAACTGGCCGCCGACCCGTACTCGCAGTTCACCCGCTGGTTCGCGGACACCGTGACCGCGGGCCTCGCCGAGCCGAACGCGATGGTCGTCTCGACCGCCGACGCGGAAGGCCGTCCCAGCTCCCGGACCGTGCTCCTCAAGGGCTTCGACCCGCGCGGCTTCGTCTTCTACACGAACTACGGCTCCCGCAAGGGCCGCGACCTCGTCGAGAACCCGCAGATCTCGCTGCTCTTCCCCTGGCATCCGATCGCCCGCCAGGTCATCGTCTCCGGCACGGTCGAACGCGTCTCGCCGGACGAGACCGCCCGGTACTTCCGCAGCCGCCCGCACGGCTCGCGGCTGGGCGCGTGGGCCAGCTCGCAGTCCTCGGTGGTGGGGTCGCGGGAGGACTTCGAACGCCGCTACGCGGAGCTGGAGGCGCGCTACCCGGAGGGCGCCGACGTCCCCGTGCCCCCGTACTGGGGAGGCATTCGGGTGCGCGCGCGGAGCGTGGAATTCTGGCAGGGGCGCGAAAACCGGCTGCACGACCGCTTGCGCTACGAGCGCGCCGACGCGGACGGCGGGGAGACGGACGCCTGGAACGTCGTACGGCTGGCGCCGTAGGGCCCTCGCCCTCAGGACGAGGCGGCCGACGACCCGGGGACGGGAACGCCCTGGAGACGCGAACGACCCGCGGGCTGCTCCCTGGAGTTTCCTCCAGGCACCGGCCGGACAAGTCCGACGAGCCCGCGGGTCGGGTGACTGCGTGGAATTGGCCCGCCCCTCGACCCCGTGCACGGGGTCTGCGCGACGAGCGTGACGCGCGGGACTAGCCCGCAGTCACCTCACGTGTCCGACTGCACATCATGCTTCGAACCACCTCCCTTCATGTGTGGCCGCAACATTAGGAACCGGCCCCGGGACGCACAACCGATTTATCGAAACGCCGTGTGGGCTGGGTCACAGCGGGGTTGAATGATTTGACGTGCAGCCATTCGATGCGAAGCCGCTCAGTGATGGCGACGAGCAGCTACTCGCCGCTCTGCTCGACGGTATGGAGGCGGGCCTGTGCGCCTTCGACCGCGAGGGTGTCATCACCCATTGGAATTCCGAAGCCGTACGGATCCTCGGCTGGTCGGCGGACGATGCGGTCGGCCGCCGCGGCTTCTCGGGCTGGGCGGCCCGTAGCGCCGACGCGCCCGACGTGCAGACGCGCCTGCTCGGCGCCATGGAGGCCCCCGGCCGCCAGGTGCACGAGTTCGCGCTCCTGACCAAGGACGGCCACCGGGTGCTCGTCCGCACCCAGTCCGCCGCCGTGCAGGGGCAGGACGGCCGGCCCGCCGGGGTCTACTGCGCCTTCTCCGAGGTGCACGCCCAGATCGACCTGGAGCGCTCGATCGCGCTCAGTGAGGCGCTCTTCGACGACGCCTCGTGGGGCGTGGTGCTGATAGACGCCGACCTGCGGCCCGCCGTGGTGAACGCGCACGCGGCCCGGCTGCTGCGCACCGGCCGGGACACCCTGCTGGGCCGGCCGCTGGGCGACCTGCTGGAGCAGGGTTTGGAGGAGCTGGAGACGGCGCTGCAGCACGTCCTGGCGGAGGGCAGCCCGCCGGTCCCGTCCGACCTGTGGCTGAGCCTGCGCGGCGACGAGGGCGCCAAGCGGCAGTGCTGGCGCAGCGGTTTCGTCCGCCTCGGGTCGCCGCTCGGCGAGGAACCGGTGCCGCTCGGCGTCGGCTGGCTGTTCCTGGACGTGACGGAGGCCAAACTCGCGGAGCAAGAAGGATCGTTGCTGCGCTTCCGCCACAACCAGCTGCACCGGGCGGGGCGCTCGGCCGCGGAGTGCGAGGACCCGGTGGAGGCGGCGACCACGTATCTGGACTTCGCGCTGGCCGGGTTCGCCGACCACGCGCTCGTCGACCTCGTGGGGGACGACGGCCGGCTGGTGCGCGCCGCCGCGACCCCGGAGGGGTCCACGGGGCCCTGCCTGCCCGTCGCCGTCGGCACGATCCCGGTGGCGTACGGAACGGCGCACCCGGTGCTGCAGGCCGTGGAGCGGATCGGCACCGTACGCGCCAGCTTCGGCGCCCTCGCGGCGGCCGAGCCCGCCTCGCGGGCCAGGATCGACGAGTGGGCGACCGCCCGCCGTTGGCCCGAGGGGACCGTCCACGGCCTCTCCACGGTCCTGCGGAGCCGCGGACGCACCCTGGGCGCGGTCACGTTCCTGCGGGGCGGTGGGCGCCGCCTCTTCGACCGTTCGGACGCGGCGTACGCGGAGGACGTGGCGGTGCGGGTGGCCGCGGCGCTGGATCTGGCACAGCAGCTGGGCTGAGGCACCGCTCCCTCGCTCCGGAATCGACGCCGTGAAGGCGGCGCCGGCGGCTCGGCGGCGGCTCAGCGGTCGTTCAGCGGTCGCTCAGTGCCGGAAGAAGATCCGCGAGCCGTACTCCTCGAAGATGCGGCCGTTCCAGTCGTGGCCGCCGTCCACGTTCCCCGAGCGCAGCAGCGGCGGCGTGATGCCGCGCGCGGCGAGCTCCGCGACCGCGCGGGCGACGACGGCCTGCATGAGGGCGCTGGTCACCACCGTCGAGGCGGGGGCGAAGGGGGCCGGGACGTCGTCGCGGACGAGTTCCGCGTCGCCGACGGCGATCTTCGAGTCGAGCACGATGTCGCAGTGGTCCTTGAGGAAGGTGCCGGACACGTGCCGGGACTTCGTCTCCTTGGCGTACGCCACCGAGGTGACGCCGATGACCGTGAGGCCGAGGGCGCGGGCGTTCTGCGCCATCTCGACCGGCAGGGCGTTGCGCCCGGACAGCGAGATGACGACGAGGACGTCGCCGGCCTTGGCCGGGCTGGTGTCGAGTACGGCCCCCGCGAGGCCTTCGACCCGCTCCAGGGCGCTGCCCAGGGTCGCGGGCATGACGTCGATGCCCACGACGCCGGGCACGGCGAGCAGGTTGACGAGGGCGAGGCCGCCCGCTCGGTAGACGACGTCCTGGGCGGGGAGCGAGGAGTGGCCGGCGCCGAAGACGAAGATCCGGTTGCCGGCGGCGACAGCGTCGGCGATGGCCCTGCCGGCTTCCGCGATACCTGCGGACTCCTCGTCCCGTACCCTCCGGAGGAGGGCGATGGCCGCATCGAAGTATTCGTCGGCCAGATCGTCGCGGGGCTCACTCATGCGGATCACCGTGCGGCCAGGCTGCCGTCGCTGTCAAGAATCGCGCGCCGGGGCCGGTTGTCGGTGGGATGCGTAAGAATTGGTGCAGGGCCACGCACTAGCTATTGAGGGGCGCGCATGTCCGGACTCATCGACACGACGGAGATGTATCTCCGCACCATCCTGGAGCTGGAAGAGGAGGGTGTGGTCCCCATGCGCGCCCGAATCGCCGAGCGCCTTGATCAGAGCGGTCCGACGGTCAGCCAGACCGTGGCGCGCATGGAACGTGACGGCCTGGTGCATGTCGCCGGCGACCGGCACCTGGAACTGACCGACGAGGGCCGGCGGACGGCGACGCGCGTGATGCGCAAGCACCGGATCGCCGAATGCCTGCTCGTCGATGTGATCGGCCTGGAGTGGGAGCAGGTGCACGCCGAGGCCTGCCGCTGGGAGCACGTCATGAGCGAGGCGGTGGAGCGCAAGGTGCTGGAGCTGCTGCGGCACCCGACCGAGTCGCCGTACGGGAACCCGATCCCGGGCCTGGAGGAGCTGGGCGAGAAGGCCGAGGCCGACCCCTTCCTGGAGGAGGGCATGGTCAGCCTGTCGGAGCTGTCGCCCGGCCCGGCCGGAGCCAGCGTCGTGGTGAAGCGGATCGGCGAGCCGATCCAGACGGACGCCCAGTTGATGTACACGCTGCGGCGGGCCGGTGTGCAGCCGGGCGCGGTGGTGAGCGTGACGTCCTCGGCGGGCGGGGTGCTCGTGGGCAGCGGCGGCGAGGCCGCCGAGCTGGGGGCCGAGGTCGCTTCGCACGTGTTCGTGGCCAAGCGGTAGGACCCGCGGTTTGACCTGGCGGGAAAGGGCGGGGGCCCCGGTGCCTGACGGCGCCGGGGCCCTCCTCCCCTTGTCCCTCCCCTGGTGGTGCTCCCCTCGGAGGACCCGGAACCCCGAGCTTCCCGAGTACTCCGCGCGACCGCTTCCCCTTCGAGTCGCGCCCCGCAGGAGATCTCCCCTCGGCTGCGGCGGTCAATCCTTGAGTGTTGTCACTCGAAAGAGCGGTCTTGTGGACTCCGACCCTCTTATCGAATGAAAGTTCGATAACGTGAGCGCCTGAACGACTCGATCACGTTCGTCAGGGGGTGCGGCACATGATCCGACGCATCGAGGTGACCGGAGCGGGCTCCGTCCGGCTCGCGGCCTGGGATTATGCCGCCGACGCCAAGGAGGACGGCTCCGCCGGCCCCGGCGTCCTGCTGCTGCACGGGCTCATGGGCCGCGCCTCGCACTGGGCCGGCACCGTCCGCCGGCTCGCCCCGCGCTACCGCGCCATCGCCCTGGACCAACGCGGCCACGGGCGCAGCGACAAGCCGGAAGGCCCGTACAGCCGCGAGGCGTACCTCGCCGACGCCGAGGCGGCCGTCGAGCAGCTCGGGCTCGCCCCCGTCACCCTCGTCGGGCACTCCATGGGCGGCCTCACCGCCTGGCAGCTCGCCGCCCGCCGCCCGGACCTGGTGCGGGCCGTCGTCGTGTGCGACATGCGTGCCGCGGCCCTCGGGGAGGAGAGCCAGCGCGACTGGGAGGCGTGGTTCGCCTCCTGGCCGCTGCCCTTCGCCAGCCTCGCGGACGTGCGCAAGTGGTTCGGCGAGGACGACCCCTGGGTCGATCCGCCGCGCCCCTCCAGAGGCGATTTCTACACCGAGGTCATGGAGGAGCGCGACGACGGCTGGTGGCCCGTCTTCGCCCGCCGCCACATGCTCCGCTCCCGGGCGCCGTGGATCCTGGACGCCCACTGGGAGGAGCTCACACAGGTCCGCTGCCCCGCCCTCGTCGTGCGCGGCCTGGAGGGCGAACTGGGGCGCGCCGAGGCGCAGGAGATGGTCCGCGTCCTGCCGCACGGCAGCTACGCCGAGATCCCGGAGGCCGGTCACCTCGTCCACTGGGAGCAGCCCGCCGCCTGGTACGAGACGGTCGAGCGCTTCCTGGAGGAGTCCGCGATACCCCGGCAGCGGACCGGGACGACCGGGACGGCCTGACGGGAGCCCGTACGGGGGGGCGGCTGCGCGGGAGCCCGTACGGGGCGCGGCTGCACGGGAGCCCGCCGCAGGGGAGGCGATTGGTCGGGAAGCGGCCGCGTCGCAGGGGGCCGCGACGCTACGCGCCGTCCGCCGTCGCCGACTGTTTCTCTTCCTCCTCCGGAGGTGTGAAGCTCACCGTCCGCAGGATCGCGACCGTCATGTCGCTGATCTCGCCCCAGTAGTCCACGGCGGCCGTGTCCAGCGTGAAGACGGCGGTGAACGGACCGGTGGGGAACGGCACGTAGACCTGGATCTGGCCGGTGAGCAGCGAGACGTCCTCGCCGGTCGCGGTCATCTCGCCGCCGACGGTGATCTCGCGCATGGAGACGGCGGAGACGGCGGGGCCGCACGGGAGGTCCAGCCAGCGTGCGTCGTTGAGCGGGTCGCGGGTCATGATCTCGCGCAGCCCCAGCGCGGCGACTTCGACCGACGGGTGGTCGGACGCGACGGCGGAGACGGTGAACGAGCAGTGCGCGATGCCGCCGTCGTCGATGCCGAACAGGCCCATCGCCGAGAAGGCCAGGCCCCCTTCGGTCATCAGCTCGGCGAGGCCCGCGTAGAAGAGCGCGGCCGGCGTCCACAGGTCGTCGTCACCGTTGGGGAACAGCTCGCGGACGAAGTCGGCGGCGCCCGCGGCGCGTTCCTCCGGGGTGGCGGCGATCGGGAGGGGGTGGAAGCCGTCGGGGACGACGAACCACAGGGGAGGGATGTCCGGGCCGTCGAGCGAGGTCGGGACGGAGGGGGTGATCGCGGAAGTGGTCATGGAGTCGTGTCGCTCACAGGTCGCCGGGTCGGGGTGGCGCGGGCTCGCCCGCGGTGCGGACCGTGTCGCTCAGGTGCTGGACGACCTTGGCGGCGTTGTCGGCCGATCCGGCGGACACCCGGATCCAGGATCCGTCCGCGAAGGTGAGCAGCAGGTCGGCCTTGGTCTCGGCGTACGCACGGCGTTCCGCCGTCGCGACGCGCTCGCGCGGCGCCTCCCAGAGCACGTCCGCCGGTGCCGTGACGGAGGCGATACCGAGGATGACCAGCCGCCGGTCGGTGACCACGGCGTCGGTGCGGTAGCCCTTGGGCTGCCGGGCTGGGTCGAGCTGCCACGGCAGCGTGCGGGCGACCGTGCCGGGCGCCGCCCACATGACGGGGAAGTCCTCGACCTCGTTCGCCGGGTCCTGCGGATCGCCGCGCAGGGCGGGATCGCCGAAGGGCGAACCGGGCGCGCCGCCCGCGTTGGAGATGAGGTTGAGCAGCAGCGGGATGCCCAGCCAGGCGGCGCGGCCGGCGCGCCGCGTCGTCTGGTCCGTCCTGGTCCGGATGGTGAACTCCGGTCCGGGCGGCCAGCCGCCGGCCACCAGCTCGGGCTGGATGTCGTGGCGGCCGGTGTCCCGGAACCACCGCGAGCCGGCGACGGGCGGGGCCATCCCGGTCGCGAAGCGCAGTGTGGTGCGGAACAGCGAGGCCTCGCCCGCGTCCGGATACCAGTCCATGGTCTCGCCGTCCTCAGTGCTCGTGCGCTGATCAGTGGTGGGGGGAGGAATCATGTGCTGTGGTCTTTGGCGCCCCCGTCAGTGTGCGGCGGCCGCCTGGTTGAACCGGTCGCCCGGGTGGAGCGCCTCACCGACGTGCTGCGGTACCGACCACAGTTTCGGCGCGATCTTGATGCCCGCGTCGATCCCGCGCCCGAGGCCGGACATCGGGTTGATCGCCCACTTGCCCTTGCTGACCAGGTCCAGGCCGCGGGTGCCGAGCCACTGGCCCTTGGCGTAGTTCTGCTCGGCGACCAGCCCGAGCCGGCCCATCGTGCCCTCGGCCTTGATCAGACCGCCGCTCTTGAGCCCCCACAGGCCGATCGTCTTGCCCTTGACGGTGAAGCTGAGGGCGCCGGCCACCCGATCGCCGACGCCGACGATGTTGCGGCTGATCGTCGTCACACCGCGGAAGCCCTCGCCGAGTTCGGCCGCGCGCCCGGCCGCCACGGCGCCGTCGGCGACCTTGACACCCTTGGCGAACGCCCCCAGGCCGGGGACCGCGCCGAGCGCGTCCAGCCCGATGGACATCCAGCTGACGTCGGCGCCGGCCGCCTTGGCGACGAGGTGCGCCACGAGGGCGAGGGCGCTGGTGGCCACCGCCGCGCCCGCGAAGATCGCGCCCAGCGGTTCGAACGGGGCGGTGATGATGGCGAGCATCCCGAGGATGCCGCTGAGGTCGCCGAGCAGGTCGCCGATCAGCTTGATCATGTCGGCGTGGTCCTGGACCCACTTGACCGTGTCGTTCCACGCGCCCTCGACGCCGCTCACCATGCGGTGGAAGAGGCCCGGCTTGTCGGGCGCCATGTCGCCGGCCTTGTCGAGGTCATGGCTGACGGCTTGGGCGGCCCGGGTGAAACGGTTGTGCAGCTCCTCGGCACGGTGCCGGACGCCCTGCAGCGCGGTGTTCGCGTCCGTGACGTCCTTCTGCTTCTTCTTGTTCTCGTCGGCGGCCGTGGGGCTGGGGGCGGCGCCCGGCTGGGGGTGCGGGGTCTCGGTGCCGCTCGGGGTGGAGCCGGGGTCGGATCCCAGGGCCCGCTTGGCGCCGTCGAGGGCCTCCTGCTTCGTCGAGGCCTCACGCTCCAGTGCGGCGGCCTCGTCCTGGAAGCCGTGCAGTTGCTCGGCCCAGTTGCCGATCGCGTTGGCGGCGCGTCCGAAGGAGTCGTGCGCCTTCTTGATCAGCGGCGTGACGTCCTGGGATATGTGGTGGCTGAAGGCCTTGGCCGCCTCGCCCTTCCAGTAGCCGCACTCGATCTGCTGCAGCTCGCCGACGGTCGTCGTCAACTCCGCCGTCAGATCGCCCAGCTGCCGCGACAGGGCGCGGGTCTGCCCGACGTCGCCGGGCGTCGGATCGAACCCGAGGTGGGGGAAACTGCGGGTCACTGGCACTTGCCTTCCGGCTTCAGGGAGTTGGCGAGCTGCAGATCGGCGTCGTCGAAGGTCTTGCCGATCTGGTCGATCATCTGGACCGCCGTGTCGGCGTGCTCACCGATCTGCCGGACGCCGTACTTCCACTCGTCCGCGAAGTCGTGCACGTCGTCGATGAGTTCGGGCGCGCCGACACCTTCGCCGTTGGCGTTGCCCATGGTCCGGCTGACGGCCTCCATGCGGTGCGCGATGGTGGAGAACGTTCTGCGGAGGTCACCCATCACGGTTCCGTTGATCTGCAGATCACCCATGGTTCGCCCCGTTCATCCCGTTGCTCCATTGCCTCGCACGCCGCCTGCCGCCCACGGCCTGCCGGCTGCCGATGGGTGCGACGTCACCTGTGTGGCTGATGGTTCCCCAGACTACGCATGGGCCTGAGGGGGAGGGGGACCGCATCCGCCGTGGAAAACCCGGCCCCATAGGCTGCCCGGTCGGGGTGACCCGAGCCTACGGATGCGCACACAGGAGACGGGGGTGGCTGTCGATGCAGCCATTGGAGCCGGAAGATCCGCAGCACCTCGGGGCGTACCGCCTGTTGGGACGACTCGGCGCCGGCGGCATGGGGCGGGTCTATCTCGCCCGGTCGCCGGGCGGACGGACCGTCGCCGTGAAGGTGGTCCGCCCCGAGTTGGCCGAGGACGCGCAGTTCCGGGCACGGTTCCGGCACGAGGTCGAAATCGCGCGGGCGGTGTCCGGCGGCTACACGGCCCCGGTCGTCGACGCCGACACCGAGAGCCGGCTGCCGTGGCTCGCGACCGCGTACGTGCTCGGACCGCCGCTCGACGAGGTGATCGAGCAGCACGGTCCGCTGCCCGAGGCGTCCGTGCGCGCGCTGGGTGCCGGGCTGGCGGAGGCGCTCGTGGTGATCCACGGCGCCGGACTCGTGCACCGGGACCTCAAGCCGTCCAACGTGCTGCTGGCCGCGGACGGGCCGCGGGTGATCGACTTCGGCATCGCCCGGGCCGTCGACGGCGACCGGATGACGAGCACGGGCGTGGTGGTCGGCTCGCCCGGCTACATCCCGCCCGAGCAGGCGGTCGGCGGGGTGGCCGGGCCTCCCGGTGACGTCTTCTCGCTGGGCGTGGTGCTCGCGTACGCGGCGACCGGGCAGCAGCCGTTCGGGCTCGGGACGGCGGCGTCACTGCTCTACCAGGTGGTGCACGGCACCCCGAACCTGACCGAAGTGCCCGCTTCGTTGCGGCCCTTGGTGCAGGCCTGCCTGCAGAAGGACCCGGCGCAACGGCCGACGCCGCAGCAGATCAGCGAGGCGCTGGCCCCTGCGGGGGCCGCTTCCGTGCTGCGCGACTGGCTGCCGGGGCCGGTCTCCTCGACCATCGCCCGGCACGCCTCGCGGATCCTCGACCTGGACACGCCGGCCCATGGGACGGCGGACGGGGCGGCGGGCGTTGCGGCGGGCGGGGCGGTTTCGCATCGGACTCCGACCACGTTGGACGGGACGGTGCTGGAGCCGGCGGGTGCTGCCGGTTCCGCTGGTGCTGCCGGTGTTTCCAGCGCTGCCGGTGCCTTCGGTGCCTCCGGTGCCTCCGGTTCTTCCGGTGCTTCCGTGCTGCGCTCCCGTCGGGGGTTCCTCGCGCTCGGCGCGGGCGTCGCGGTCGCGGCCGCCGGCGGCGGGGCCGTGTGGGCGTTGGGCAGGAAGGACGACGACAAGCCCAAGCCGCCGCCCGCGGCGGACGGCACGAAGAACCCGACGACGCCGTCCGGGGCGGCGCAGTGGCCGGGCGGCGCGGCGCGGGCCCTGTGGTCGCACACCGGCACCCCGCTCCAGATGGGTCTGCCGCTCGTCGTCGACGGCTCCGTGGTGCTGCCCGCCGACCCGGTCGTCGCACTGCTCGAGCAGGGCGGCAAGCAGCGGTGGTCGGGCGAGAAGGTCATCGACAGGTACGCACGTCTGGCGGTCAGCGGCGGCTCGGTCATCGGCCTCGACGAATCCTCGGACATGATCGCTGTGGACGCCCGCAGCGGTCAGGAGGCCTGGCGCTACAAGCCCGCGCAATACCAGGGCATCGAGACGCTGCTCGCCGCCGACAGGACGGCCGTCTACTACATGGGGTCGAAGTCGGACGCGGACTCCCTGCACGGCCCCGCCATGCTCGTCGCCGTGGACACCGCGACGCGCAAGGAGCGCTGGCGCGAGCAGCGTGACGCGGGAACGCTGAGCAATTCCGTCGAGGGAACGGTCGGCGGCCGCTACCTCGTCTACGCGGACGGCTCGTCGAACGTGACCGTGCGGGACACCAGGGACGGCCGTCAGATCTGGACGAAGAAGCTCGGCGACCGGTCGGGCACGGTGCGCCCGGTGCTGTCCGGCGACACGCTCTACCTCTGCGGGAAGGAGCTCAGGGCTGTCGACGTCGCGACGAGCAAGGTGAAGTGGAGCGTATCCGCGGGCAGCGACGGCTACTTCGGGGCGCCGGTCGTCGCCGACGGCGTCGTGTACGTGGGCGACACGATCACCGGCATCCGAGCGCTGAACGCGGCGGACGGGAAGCGGATCTGGATCCGTGAGATCTACGCGTCGACGTCGGTGTCCTCCTCACCTGTGCTGACCGAGCGCGGTGTGTACGTGGCGAGCCAGCTCGGCGGAGTGGGCGTCTTCGCCCTCGACCGGAAGGCCGGCAGCGTGACCTGGAACTTCCACACCACGCTGACCGACGACAGCCTGGACTGGCGGCTCGCGGCGGGCAAGGACGTGGTCGTGGCGTCCAACGGCGGCCAGGTGTTCGGCCTCCCTGCGATCTGACCGGGCCAGCACCGCGAGGTGCACCTGCCGGGGCGACACCGCGTGCGGCGGCGCCCCGGCAGTCCGTGCCCCGGCAGTCCGTGCCCCGGCAGTCCGTGCCCGGGCAGTCCGTATCCAGGCGGGGCGGGCGCGTCAGGCCAGTGGCACCGTGACCGTGCGCGGCTCGCCGTCGCCCAGGTGCAGGAGGGCGCGGCCGGGGGTGACCTGGCCGCCGGCGCTGCTGCGGGCGAGGCGGACGCCGATCAGCTCGCCGCTCATCGTCTGCTGCGGGGAGAGCAGCGCGCCGCGACGGGCCTTCTTGGCGTCGACCTGCCAGCCGGAGAAGCCGGAGCAGATGTCCTCCTCGCTGCCCGCCAGCACGAGCGCCCGGCGCAGGTCCGTGCCGCGCGCGATGATGTCGCGCAGTACGTCCTTGGCGTCGATGTCGCGCAGCAGCTCGGCGTCGTCGAGGAGGACGACGGCCGGGCTCTCGCCCGCCGCTTCCAGCGCCGCGGTCAGGTCCTCGCCGGACAGCTCGCTCTCGGTGAAGACGCCCAGCACCCCTTCGGTGCCGACCAGGTCGCGCAGCGGCGAGGGCCGGGGCGCGACGACGACGATGCGCGCGCCCTGCCGCAGGTAGCTGCGGGCGAGCGACAGCAGGACGGTGCTGCGGCCGGACTTGCCGGGGCCGCCGATGACGAACGCCGGCAGGCCGTCGGACAGGTCGGGGCCGTAGCCGGTTATCTCGTCGCCGCCGACGCCGACCAGCCCCCACAGGGGCGAGCGGGCGGCATCGGTGTCGCGCATCTCCCACGCGTCGTCGAAGGACAGCCGCGACGGCAGCACGTCGACCTTGAAGGGCCGCCGCGCGCGCGGCACGTCGGCGTCGCGTTCGAGAACCGCCGCTCCGATGGCCGTGATCGCGGCGGCCTGGCCCTGCCCCGACGCGTCCGGGTCGAGGAGCGCGACCTGCGTCTCGATGCCGGACTCGGCGCGGTAGGCGCGGCCGGGGGCTATCTCGTCCGGGACCTTGCGCGGGTTGACGCTGATGAGGGAGAAGTCGGAGCGGTCCGAGAGCCGGAACGCCATCTTGTCCTCGGTGAGGGTCGCGATCCGGCCCGCCATCAGGGTCCGGTCACCGGTGATGATCACGTGGATGCCGACGCTCGCACCCTCGCGGAGCATCGTGAACAGGTCGTCGGTCAGCGCCCCGTGGTCGAGTTCGCCGAGCGAGGGCAGCCAGCCCTCCCACCGGTCGAGCAGGACGACGATGTGCGGGAGCCGGTCCTCCTCGGTCACTCCGCCGCGCTGTTCGCCGATGTCCGCGTAGCCATCGGCGGCCAGCACCTCCTGGCGGCGCGTCATCTCGGTCTTGAGGCGGCCGATGAGCCGGATCGCCCGTTCGGTCTGCGCACGGCCGACGACCGCGCCGCAGTGCGGCAGCCGGGAGAGCGCGTTCAGTGCGCCGTTCCCGCAGTCGATGCCGTAGATGTGCACGTCGCGGACGCTGTGCGTACGGGCCAGCGAGCCGGCGATGGTGCGCAGCAACTGGGAGCGCCCGGAGCGCGGGGCGCCGGCGACCAGCAGGTGGCCGAAGGTGGTGAAGTCGACGGAGACAGGCCGCCGGGCCTGCAGCGCCGGCAGGTCCTCGATGCCGTACGGCGCGGGCGGGAGCGCGCCCGTCGTGACGGGCACCGGCAGGTCGTCGAGCAGCAGGGTGTCGGGGAGCGCGGGCAGCCACGGGCTGTGCTGGGGCGGGATGCCGAGCCTTTCGTTGGCCTCGCAGACCGCTTCGACCAGCACCTTCAGGTCGGTGATCTCGTCCTCCTCGCCCTTGGCACCCGCTGGGCGCCGCGGGACGGGGCGGCCGAGCTGCGACCACTCGACCAGCCCCACCCAGGGGGCGGCGACCGCAGGGTCCACGGCGCCGGGGCGCCGGCCGCCGACGCGGCCGGACTGGAACGGCACGAGCGAGGTCGCGCCGAGCCGCACGTAGGCCCGGCCGGGGGTGGACTTGGAGATGGTGCCGGCGTCCGGGGCGTCGATGACGTCGGAGGACTCGCTGGCGTCGGTGACGCGCAGCGCGATGCGGAGGTTGGTGTTGGCGCGGATCTCGGGGGAGACGACGCCGGAGGGGCGCTGGGTGGCGAGGATGAGGTGGATGCCGAGCGAACGGCCCCGCTGGGCGATGTTGACCAGGCCGGTGACGAAGTCGGGCAGCTCACGGACCATCGAGGCGAACTCGTCGATCACGATGAGCAGCCGCGGCATCGGCTTGAGGCCGGGCTGCCGCTTCATCAGGTCCGTGTAGTCCTCGATGTCCTTGGCCCCGGCCTCGGCCAGGATGTGCTCGCGGCGCTTGAGTTCGGCGCCGAGCGATTCCAGGGCGCGCTCCACGAGGTGCGCGTCGAGGTCGGTCACCATGCCGACGGTGTGCGGGAGTTGCACGCAGTCCTTGAAGGCCGAGCCGCCCTTGTAGTCGATGAGGACGAACGTCATCGCTTCCGGGGTGTTCGCGACGGCGAGCGACGCGACGATGGTCTGCAGCAGTTCCGACTTGCCGGAGCCGGTGGTGCCGGCGATGAGCCCGTGCGGACCGTCCTTGCGGATGTCGATCGCGAACGGCCCGTCGTAGGACTCCCCGACGACCGCCTGCGTCGAGATGGGGCTGAGCCGCCAGCGCGCGGCGATCGCGTCACCGGTCGGCGGCTCCAGCTCCAGGACGTCCAGCAGGCGGCTGGAGCCGGGGATCGCGGAGTCCTCCGCGTCACCGCTGATGTCGCGGATGGGGGAGAGGCAGCGGGCGAGGCGCGCGCACCAGGCGGCCGAGACGAGGTCGGGGCGGACCTTGCGGACCCGTGCGGCCCCGCTCTGATCCACGCGCAGCCGGAACGAGCCGGCGGCCGGCTCCACGGCGGTGGCCGTGGACGACTGGCTGCCCTCGTACCAGGCGTTGAGCGACGGGAAGCCGCCCTGCTGGGGTGCCGGCTGGGCGGCGGCCTGCCCCTGGGCCGGGATCCGGTTCTGGCTCTCGGCGGGCGTCTCGAACTCCGCGATCACCACCGCCTGGCACTCGCCGGGCAGGAAGCGCTCCTCCGAGTCCAGGCACAGTGCGTAGATACCGACCGCGGGGCCTTCCCGCAGCAGGGCCACGACGCCCGGCAGCGACCGCAGGCGGCGCGATCCGTCGAAGACCACCACGATGTCCGGGTCCTTGAAGAACGCGGCGTGGTTGGCGGCGCTGCCCGCCTTCTGCTTGGCCTTCTGCCGGCCGTCGAGTATCGACGTCAGCTCGGCGATGCGGGCCGCCACCGTCTCGGCGTCCGTGCCGAGCAGGGCGCTCGCGTCCTGGCCGTCGGTCGGCCGCGAGTGCGGCAGCCAACGCACCCAGTCCCAGCTCTCCTGCCCCGAAGCGTCGGTGAGCACGTAGAACTGCACGTCCATCGGGCTGTGCAGGGCCGCGGCCTGCGCCACCGCCCACCGGCCCATCGCCCGCACGCTGTCGCCGGGCGCGGCGAACCCCACCACGCCGAGCCGGCGCAGCTCGACCGCGACGGGGGCGTCGTCGATCTCCCAGGCGACCTGCCGGCGGTGCTCGTCCTGCTCGGGGTCGTCCAGCACGACCTCCGAGGGGAGCTTGGCGGTGCCGACGCGCAGCAGCAGGTGGTCGTTGTCACTGCGGCGGCGCTCCCAGAGCCGGGTGCGCGGCCCGGTCGCGGTGTTGAGCACCGTCGCCGGGTCGGGGGAGGCGGCGGCCCGGTCCTGCCGCTCGGCGAGGAGGGCCTCCGCCGCGTCCTTCTCGATGCGCTCCTTGTGGGCGCGGTACTCGGCGACGGTCTTCGTGTGCGACTTGCGGCCGTTCTTCTTGTCCATGAAGTAGTTGCCGATCATCACCATCGGACTGACCACCGCCATGAGCAGATACATCATCCGGTGCATCATGAACGCCATCGTCACGGACATGACCAGCGGCATCAGCGCCATCAGCCACGGCAGCGGCCGGGTGTTCATGTCCCCGGGAGGCGACGGCAGCCGGAAGAGAGTGGTGCGCTCGGGCGGCAGCATGCGCGGCGGCCGGTTGTACTCCAGGGTGCTGCCGTCGTCGCCGGGGTGCAGGGCGGCGTTCGGCGGGATGTAAGGGCCCAGTTCCAGCAGCGAGTTGCCGAGCGCGATCTGCTCGCCCAGCGGCCAGTCGCGGGTCTCGCCGTCGATGGTGACCTGGCACGTGCCGCCCATGCCGACGGAGAGCACGGCGGCGCGCTCCGCCAGCTCGGAGTCCTCGACGCGGATCCGGACTGACGAGCCGCGCCCGATCTCGACCCGCCCGATACCCAGTCGGTGCACCGCCCCGGCGTCCGGCCCACCCGCCACCCGCAGTTCGACCACGCCGGCCGGCTCGCCCGGCAGGCAGCCCGCCGGGTCGTACAGACTGACGACCGCGCCCTCGCGCAGCGGGGACTCCGCCACCGTCCGCGAAGGGTCCACGGCGTACCCGTCCACGAAGAGCGCGGGCGATCCCGGCTGCCGGGCGGATCCGCCGCTGATCGAGATGATCGCCGCGCCGTCCCCGCCGACCTGCCGGTCCAGCTCCCGGGCGATGTCGGCGACGGTCGACGCCGCGTCGGCGTCCAGCACGACATCCGCCCGGTTCCCGCCGAGCGGATCCACCACGGTCAGTGTCAGTCGCACGATCGTCCTCCGGGGCTCCGTTTGGGTCATACGGACGATATCCGCCCCACAAGCCCCAGCAACAGCCGCGCGAGCGCCCCACGGACACTGCGCCGCTGGTGGGACCGTCCGCAGGGCCGGTCCGCAGAAAGTTATCCACAGGCAGATCCGGGAGGAGGGACGGACCGGTCATCATCGGTGCATGACCACGAACCGCGTCTCACCGCACCCCCGCTCCCGCACCTCCTCCCGCGGCGGCCACACCCTCGCGCACCTCCGGCAGGACGGTGTCGCGACCGTCCACCAGCTGCGCCGCCTGGGTGTGACCAGCGGGGCTCTCACCCGCCGCTGCCGGCCCGGCGGGCCGTGGCAGCGGGTGCTTCCGCGCACGTATCTCTTCCACAACGGGCCGCCGACCGCGCGACAACGGTCCAGGGCGGCGCTCCTGTACGCGGGCGAGGGGGCGATGCTCACCGGGCCGGAGGCGTTACGGCTCTTCGGGCTGCGCTACATCCCACCGCTGCCGGGCACGCACGTGCTCGTCCCCTACAACCGGCACGCCCGCAGCCGGGACTTCGTCACCGTTTTGCGCACCCGCCACGTACCCCGCCCCCGCAACGTCGCCGGCTTCCCCACCGCGCCGCTGCCGCGGGCGCTGGTCGACACGACGCGGCTCGGCGCCGACCTCCAGCAGGTCCGCGCGGCCTGTGCGGAGGCCGTCCAGCGCGGCCGGTGCTCCGTCGAAGCGCTCACCGAGGAGATCCTCGGCACCTCGGCCCGGGGCATCGCCCCGATCCGGGCCGTCATACAGGAGCTGCTCGCCGGCGTCCGCTCCGTCTCCGAGGCCCAGGCCCGCGACGTGCTGCGCACCGGCGGCCTGCCCGAACCCCTGTGGAACGCCACCCTGCTGCTCGCCGACGGCACGTTCCTCGCCACCCCCGACGGCTACTGGCCGGACACCGGGGTGCTCCTGGAGATCGACTCCCGCGAGTACCACCTCAGCCCCGCCGACTGGCACCGCACCATGAACCGCCGCAACCACCTGTCGTCCCACGGCCTCCACCCCCTGGCCTTCACCCCGGCCCAACTCCGCCTCAGACCGAGCGACGTGATCCGTCACATCGCCCAGGCCCTGAGCACGTACGCGGGCTGCGCGCCGCCCCATATCCGAGTGGTGCCGATCGGACAGGGATGAGGTCGGCGGCCAGGGGGCTTCACCTCGCCCTGAGGGGCTAGGAGGTCGGTTTGACGACCGTCTGGATCTCCTGGACGGCGACGGGCTGGTCGAAGGTCGAGTAGCCGTCCGGCAACCGCTGCCCCGCGCCGATCTGGGGCGTGGCGGTCGGGGTCCAGCTGACGGTCCAGGTGATGCGGGCCCTGAGGGCGTATCCGCCACCGCCGGTGGTGGCCTTCCGGTACGTGATGTTGCACGCCGAACCGGAGCTGTCGACCTGGTAGGCGGCACCTACCTTGGTGAAGGCGTAGTCGCAGGACTGCGGGTCCGCGTACTGGGTCCCGGCCTCGATGTGCAGCGCCGAGGGGACGGCGACCACGGTGGCGGCGAGGTTCACCGCCGGCAGAGCGGCGGTCACCCAGACAGGGTCCACGGGATCGTCGAACTTGATGAAGGTGGGGAGGTTGACCTTCTGGCTCGCCGCAGCCGGGCTCAGAGTCACCTTGCGCGAGGGCAACTTGGTGGCGCCGTAGGCGGCTTTGGAGAGCATTTCAGCGGTGATGACGGGACCGGTGGGGGGATTGGCCGGCCCGATCCACTGCCAGGAAGGCGTTGCCTGGCACAAGGGGGAGCCGGGCGGGAGATGGTCGTTCTGCACGAGCAACCACCACGTACCCTTATCGCCCTTGTGGTAGTGGATTGCCTCCATTTGCGACCGTATTTGGTAGTAGTAGTCGTAGACCGTATCCGCACCGCTATGTCCGGCTTCGGTGTACTTGGCCATGAGATACGCGTCGAACTCTTCCGGGGTGTAGAAGGGCTCGTACCAGCACGGCGGAGCGACCCAGTTCGAGTCGGCGGAGGCGATGGGCTGGGCTTCCTCGCCGTTGCTGCTGCCGGACCACTTGACCTGGGACTTGATCACGGTGTTGGTGGGTTCGGTGTGTCCGGGCGTGGGCGGCAACGTGTCCTTGGCCAGGGCGGGTGACACTGTCGTGGCGAGGACGGTCAGGCACGCGGCCAGACCGGCGATGCCGTACTTGTAGCGCGACTTCAGCTGTTGCGGCATTCCTTCACACCCTCCGTGTAGGTGTAGTTGAGCACCTGCCAATCGCCCGCCGTGTTCTTCGACAGGACCATGTTCCATCGGCTGAAGTCGGCAAGGGACGGGGTCGTCGCTACGGCCTTGCCCGTCTTGCGGTTCTTCGAGAACGCCTTGCTCTGGTCCTCGCAGAGCAGCACGGTCGCCTTGTCCTTGCCGGTGATCTGCACCGTCGGCTGGTAGTAGCGGTAGATCCCGGTGACGGTCATTCCGCTCTTGCCGAATTTGATGACCGAGTCGCCGAGTTCGGCACCCTGGAGCCCGGTGAAGTAGCGCTTGAGGTTCGGGCTCTTCCCGTTTCCGCTGGCCTTGGCCTCGACCCATGAGGTCATGGCGAAGGAGCTGTCCCGCAGTACCGCCTTCTTCGCGGCGTCCGAGCTCTCGAATCCGGTGGTCTCGACCTTCACATCGGCCGGCAGCTTGAACGTCGGGGCGCCTGGTTCCGGCGCGGCGGGGGTCGTGGTGGGGGCTGTGGTCGGGGGGGTGGTTTGGGCGCCGGGGATGGTGGTGGAGGGTTTGTCGTCGCTGCCGCAGGCGGTCAGGGCCAGGGCCGTGGCCATGACGAGAGCGGCGGCGATGGGCGGCGTGCTGCGGGTCACGATGGGGTCCCCCGTGTGATGCGCGGACAGAGCGTTGGGGCTCGACGCTACCCGTGATGGCCGAGCGGTTATAGGGACCCTGCCCGTTCTGTGACCGGGTCCGCACGTTGGTGTCACATTCCTGCGCGGAAGCCGTTGACCTCTGGATGATCACTGACAGTCCTGTAGCGGTTTTGTGAGTCTCCTGTCACACGACGCGCCTTGAGGGCGTTTATGTGGCGCTGATAGCGTGCGGTGACTTGACACCGGCCTGCGGGCTGTCGCCATCCGGAGCGCGACGACCTCTCCCCATGCTGCCGGGAGTCCAAGCACGCCAGCTCGACGGGGGCTATCGACGTGAAGATCAGGGAACGTTCCGCTGCAGGTGGCAGTGGTGGTAGGCCGTCTGCGCCCGGACCGGCGATGGGTGGGCCGATGGGTGAGCGGCTGCCGGTCGCGCCGCGGGAGCGGAAGCCCGCGCTGGCCGCGCTGGCGGTGCTGCTCATCCTCGTCGGGGCGCTGGGTGCGACGCTGCTGGTGATGCGCGCCGGAGACCGGATATCGGCGATCGAGATCACGGAGCCCGTGCCTGCCGGAGAGAGAATTCCGGATTCGGCGATTCGGGAGGTCGAGGTCGCCGATGGTTCGGGTATTGACTATGTCGAGTGGGGCAAGAAGGGCCTGTTGGGCGACTATCGGACCTCCACCGACATCACCAAGGGCAGCGTGCTCGTCGGCTCCATGCTCACCCAGGGCGAAAACCTGCTCAAGGACGGCAAAGCGGTCATCGGGCTCTCCCTCAAGGGCGGTCAGTTCCCCGAGGGGTTGAAGGTCGGCGACACGGTCGCCGTCTACCGCGTCGGCAATGACGCCGCGAAGCCCGCCGCGGGCAACTCCGGCAATTCCGGCGGGGGGAACACGCTGCTCGCCGACAACGCCAAGATCAAGGCCGTGCCGAACGGTACGTCGGACTCGCTCAGCAGCAGTGGCGCCGCGTACTCGATCATCGTGGATCAGAGCGACGCCGGCCCGCTGACGCTGGCGGCGTCCGCCGGCGAGGTCTCGCTCGTGCTCGTACCCGCCAGCAAGGGCTGAGGCCCGCCATGGCACTGATCGCGATCGCCGCGGACAAGGGATCACCCGGCGTGACGACGACGGCCGTCGCCCTCGCCGCCGTCTGGCCCCGTCGCGCGCTGCTCGTCGAGGCGGACCCGTCCGGCGGTGACCTCGTCTACCGCAGCCAGGCCGCGCACGGCGGCGTGCTCGACCCGAACACCGGCATGCTCTCGCTGGCCGCGACGGCCCGCCGGGGGCTGGCCGCGGAACAGCTGTGGGACCACGCGCAGCCGCTGGCCGGCGGCCTCGACGTCGTCGTCGGGCTCGGCGGGTCCGAGCAGGCGGCCGGGCTCGTCGGCCTGTGGCCGACGCTGGGCCGGGCGTTCGCCACGCTCGCCGAGTCGCCGAACGGCTCGGCCGACGTGCTCGCCGACTGCGGCCGGATCGGCGCCGACTCGCCCTCGCTGGAGCTCTTCTCGCACGCCGCGCTCGTCCTGCTGGTCTCCCGCACCGAGCCCGAGCAGCTCGCCCGCGTGCGGGACCGTGCCGCGGCGCTCTCCGCCAAGCTGCACGGTTCGCAGCGCGGCGGGGCCGCGCTCGGGTTCCCGCCGATCGGCGTGCTGCTGGTGGCCGAACCCGGACAGAGCGCCCGTATCGTCAGCCAGGTCAACGACATGCTCGTCGCCTCGCAGATCGCCGCCCGCGTCGTCGGCACGCTCGCGCACGACCCGGCGGGCGCCGAGCAGCTGGCCGGCCGCCGCCGCGGCCGTCTCGACAAGTCGCTCCTGATCCGTTCGGCCCGGCAGATCACCGCCGACGTGCCGCACCGGTACGGGGTCATTCGATGACCGCGATGGACCACCAGCTCGTCAAGCGGTTCCGGCAGGACGCCGGCGACCGCATATCCGAGCAGCGCCGCCTCGACCAGGTGTCGGGCGTCCCCGCGATGTCCCCCGAGGACGAGCGGCAGTTCGCCCGCGCCGTCATCGCGCAGATCCTGGAGGACTACGCCCGCGCCGAGATCAACCTCGGCCGCACCCCGCCCAACGCGGAGGCGGAGGAGGCGTACGCGGCGGCCGTGCACGCCGCGCTGTTCGGCGTCGGGCGGCTGCAGCCGCTGCTCGACGACCCCGAGGTCGAGAACATCGACATCAACGGCTGCGACCAGGTCTTCGTCGGGTACTCGGACGGCCGCGAGCTGCGCGCCGACCCGGTGGCCGAGTCCGACGAGGAGCTCATCGAGCTCATCCAGGTGCTCGGCGCGTACTCCGGCCTGTCGTCGCGCCCCTTCGACTCGGCCAACCCGCAGCTCGACCTGCGGCTCCCGGACGGCTCGCGTCTGTCCGCCGTCATGGACGTCACGCGCCGCCCCGCGCTCTCCATCCGTCGCGCCCGGCTCGGCAAGGTCTTCCTCTCCGACCTGGTCGGCAACAACACGCTCACCCCGGAGCTGCACTCGTTCCTGAGCGCCGCCGTGCTCGCCCGCAAGAACATCATGATCGCGGGCGCCACCAACGCCGGGAAGACGACGCTGCTGCGCGCGCTCGCCAACGTCATCGGGCCGACCGAGCGCCTGATCACCGTCGAGCGGGCGTTGGAACTCGGCCTCGACCAGTTCCCCGAGCTGCACCCGAACGTCGTGGCGTTCGAGGAGCGGCTGCCCAACTCCGAGGGCCAGGGCATGATCTCCATGGCCGAGCTGGTGCGGCGGTCGCTGCGTATGAACCCGTCCCGCGTCATCGTCGGTGAGGTGCTCGGCGACGAGATCGTCACCATGCTCAACGCGATGTCGCAGGGCAACGACGGCTCGCTCTCCACGATCCACGCCAACAGCTCCGCCGAGGTCTTCAACCGCATCTCGACGTACGCCCTCCAGGCGAAGGAGCGGCTGCCCGTCGAGGCGTCCCAGATGCTCGTCGCGGGTGCCATCGACTTCGTCGTCTTCGTGCAGCGCCGCAACGACTTCGAACGCGGCGGCACCCTGCGCCGTGTCGTCACGTCCATCCGGGAGGTCAACGGCATCGACGGCCGTGTCCTGTCCAGCGAGGTCTTCGCGGAAGGTCAGGACGGGCGGGCCTACCCGCACGCGCCCCTGTCCTGCCTGGACGAACTCCTCGCCAACGGCTACCAGCCCTCGGGGGTGTGGCGATGATGACCGGTGTGTTCTCCCTGCCCGTGCTGTACGGACTGCTGGCCGGCGCGGCCGTCGGCGGCGGCATCGCGCTGTTCGTCATCGCGCTGCGCGGCTGGGCGCCCAAGCCGGGCGCCTCGAAGGACAGCGGCAAGCGCGCCGCCGAAGTGGCCCGCTTCCTCTCCACCCGCGGCTCGCTGGCCATCGGCGGCGGACTCGTCGTCCTGGCGCTGACCCGCTGGATGGTGATGGGCGCCGCCACCGGCATCCTCGTCTTCACCTGGGACCGGCTCTTCGGCGGCGCCGCGGAGGAGCGCTCGGCCATGAAGCGCGTCGAGGCGCTCGCCGCCTGGACCGAGTCGCTGCGCGACACCATCGCCGGGGCCGTCGGCCTGGAGCAGGCCATCCCGGCCTCCGCCCGGGCCGCCGCACCCGCGCTGCGCGCCCACCTGGAGGCGCTCGTCGACCGGCTGCGGTCGCGTACGCCGCTGCCGGAGGCGCTGCAGCACCTCGCCGACGAGATCGACGACGCCTCCGCCGACATCATCATCGCGGCCCTCATCCTCAACTCCCGGCTCCGCGGCCCCGGCCTGCGCGAGGTCCTGGGCGCCCTCGCCAAATCCGCCCGCGAGGAGGTCGACATGCGCCAGCGCGTCATGGCGCAGCGCGCGAGCACCCGGCGCAGCGTGCAGATCGTCATCGTCGTGTCGGTGACCTTCGTCCTGGGCCTGGCGATCTTCAACCGGAGCTTCGTCGAGCCGTACGGGACGGCCGTCGGCCAGCTGGTGCTGGGCGTCGTGTGCGCGCTGTTCGCCGCCGGGTTCTGGTGGCTGCGCAACCTGTCGAAGATCGAGACGCCGGAACGGTTCCTGACGAACGCACCCGAGCGGCACGAGATGGGAGCCCGGTGAACAGCATCTTCCTGACCGTGACCGTCGGCGCCATCGCCGGCCTCGGCATCTTCGCCCTCGTCCGGGCGCTGATCCCGAACCGCCGGGGCGCCGTCGCGACCGTCGCGCAGATCGACGCGCTGCGCGCGGCCGGCCCGTCGAACGGCCCCGCGCCCCGCGCCACCGACCTCAAGGGGCGGATCGGCCAGCGCGTCTCCGCCTTCTACCTGCAGCAGGGCTGGGAACAGCGCTCGCTGCGGGCGGACCTCGCCGTGCTCGACCGCAGCTGGGACAACTTCCTCGCCACGAAGGTGATGCTGTCCGCGGTCGGCGTCTTCTTCGGCCCCTTCCTGTTCGCGATCGCCTGGCAGCTCGGCGTCGGCAGCAACCCGGTCATCCCGCTCTGGATGGCGCTGCTCTTCGGCGGGCTCTTCTTCTTCCTGCCGGACGTGGAAGTCCGGCGCGACGCCGTCGACAAGCGCCGCGACCTGCGGCGCGTCATCGGCGCCTACCTGGACCTCGTCTCCATGAACCTCGCCGGGGGCCGCGGCCTGCCGGAGGCGCTCATGGCCGCCGCCGAGATCGGCGACGGCTGGGCGCTGCTGCGCATCCGCAACGCCCTCGCGGACGCGCGGATCACCGGTACGAGCCAGTGGATCGCCCTGGGGCGGCTCGGCGACGAGCTGGGGGTCGAGGAGCTGAAGGACCTGTCGGTGACCCTGGGACTGGTCGCCGACGACGGGGCGAAGGTGCGTGAGTCGCTCGCCTCGCGCGCGGAGACCATGCGGCACCGGGAGCTTGCCGAGATCGAGGGCGGGGCAGGCGAGAAGTCGCAGTCGATGCTCGTGGCACAGCTGTTGCTCTGTGCGGGCTTCCTGGTGTTCCTGATCTTCCCCGCCGCAATGCGCGTTTTCAAAGTCTGATCCACGTAGTCACCGAGTCGAGAGGACTTGAACCATGAACCGTTTGCCCGTCAGTCACCCCGCGATCGCCTTCCTCGTCACGTTCGTCCAGGGGCGCGTGCAGCGTGCCCGAGCCGAGGAGACCTCGCGCGGCGCCTCCGCCGTGGAGTGGGTCATCATCTCGGCGGTGGTGGTGACGATCGTCGGCGTGGTCGCCGCACTGATCAACAACGCGCTCAAGGGCAAGGCCACCGACGTCGGCAACTGCATCTCCGGGACCACGGACACCGGTACCTGCAAGTAGGCCCGACCGCGAACAGTGACATGACAACGGGGAACAGGTCGATGAGCACCCGATCAGGGTCTTTCGTACGCCGCAGGCTGGACGCCGCCCGCGGCGACAGCGGTGTGGGCAGCAGCCCCGCCGGGGACAGCGGCATGACCGCGATCGAGTTCGTCTTCCTGACCCCCGTGCTCTTCTTCATGATCTTCGCGACCGTCCAGTTCGGGCTCTTCTACTTCGCCGACCACGTCGCGCAGGCCGCCGCCCAGGCGGGCGCCCGCAAGGCGCGGGCCGAGGCGGACGCCAACCCCGGCGGCTGGCAGGCGAAGGCGAGGTCGACGGCGCTGAGCTACATCGCGCAGCTCGGGCCGAACCTGCTGGAAGGGCCGACGGTGACGTCGTCCGGACCCGCCAACAACACCGTGGGGGTGCGGGTGACGGCGACCGTGCCGACGGTCTTCCCGGGGATGACGTTCACGGTGAACGAGCAGTCGCAGGGTCCGATCGAACGCTTCGTACCGGACATCGGGGGCTGAGGCCGGTATGCGTAGTCGGTTGCTGAACAGGCAGGACTGGTGGGACCTCCGAGGCAGAGCCCTCCGGAACAGGGTCCTCCGAACCGATGGTCCCGATCGGCCCGATCGACCCGGTGACCAGGGGATCTCCACCATCGAGGTGGTGATCCTCGCGCCGGTCATGATCCTGTTCATCCTCGTCCTGGTCGCCTTCGGGCAGCTGGTCGACGGCCGCGGCGCCGTGGACGGCGCCGCCCGCGACGCCGCCCGAGCCGGCTCGCTGCAGCGCAACGGCGGGACGGCGATGAGCCAGGCCCAGGCCGCGGCCGAGGCGGACCTCAAGGACACCTGCATCGGCCACCCCACGGTCACCAAGACCAGCGCGGGCTTCGAGGCGGGCAAGACCTTCGCCGTCGAGGTGAGCTGCAAGATCCGCGGGTTCGGGATCCTGGGGCTCGACATCACCAACACGATCACCGCCAGGAGCGCCTCGCCGCTCGACCCGTACCGGAGGGCGGCACCGTGACCCGGCTGAAGGCGCGGTGGAACGCCGCGCGCGACGATCGCGGTTCCGGCACCGCGGCCGTGCTCATGTTCGCCCTGGTGTTCATGACGCTCGCCGCCTTCGTCGTGGACGGCGGCCTGTCGATCCACAAGCGCGAGCGGGCGGCGGACATCGCCGAGCAGGCGGCCCGCTACGCGGCCCAGGACATCGACGTGGAGGCGCTGCGGAACGCGCCAGCCGGAACCGCGCCGCGCATCAACACCGCGAACTGCGACGCCCGGGTCCGGGACTTCGCGCGGCAGTCCGGGCTCAGCATCGCCGACGCCGCCGCCTCCGGCTGCGACATGGCCAGGACAACCGACCAGCATGTAGAGGTGCGGATCCAGCTCACCTACAGTCCCACCCTGACCGGTTTCTTCTACAGCAAGGACTTCACGGTCCGCGGAACGGCGGCGGCCGAGGTCGCCACCGGCTGACGCGTCCCGCACCAGCCACACGCACACGCACACTCGCAGGCACACGCAGCACGCACCACGCACCACGCACACGCACCGGCCCCAGCCAGCACACGCCCCACGTCCCCGTCCACCGCACCACCGATGGCAGAAGGCAGAGGAACGAGCCCATGGCACGCACGACCGCCAGCCGGCGACCGGCCCAACCGGCGCAACCGGGCCGGCCGCAGCCGCCCCGGCGCCGCCGCACGTTCGGGGACGTCGTCCGGGCGCTCACGGCTTTCCTCGCGCTCGCCGTCCTGGTGGCGGGGGTGCCGCTCGCGCTGCTGAACCTCGTCGGCTCGCCGTTCCCCGACAACTTCTCGATGGACGTGCTGCGGGAGCCGATCACGACGGACACGTTCATCAACGTGCTGGCGGTCGTGGTCTGGCTGGCGTGGGCGCAGTTCGCCGCGTGCGTGATCGTGGAGACGAAGGCCGCGATCAGCGGGATCGGCATGCCCTCGCGGGTGCCCGCGTCCGGGCCTAGCCAGCTGCTGGCGCGCCAGTTGATCGCGGCGCTGCTGCTGATCGGCGCGGGCGCCGCCAGCCTCACGCCGGGGCTCGCGCAGCTCGGGAACCTGAACGACCAGCCGCATCGCGGCGGCCCGGCCGTGACCGCTCAGCAGACGCCGGGGCAGGTGCAGCAGCACCAGCAGAGCGCCGCCGGTGCGCAGCAGCAGGGGGGCGGTGGCGCTGCCCCCACGACGGTGACGCCGGATGCGGCCGCCGCCGCGAAGGCCGCCGAGGCGGCGACGAAGTTCTACCGGATCCAGCCGCCCGAGGGCCGGCACCACGACTCGCTGTGGGAGATAGCGGAACGCCACCTCGGCGACGGCCGCCGCTACAACGAGATCTACCAGCTGAACAAGGACCGGGCGCAGCCCGACGGTTCGAAGCTCTCCAAGGCGAGCCTGATCCGGCCCGGCTGGATCATGGAGATGCCCGCCGACGCGCGCGGCGGCGACCTCGTGGAGATGCCCGTCGCGGCGCCGAAGCCCGCCCCCGACGTGCAGCACTACGCGGAGCGCGGCGGGGCCAAGGACACGAAGGCCGAGGGCGCGCACGCGGCGCAGACGGCACCGGCCCGGACGCCCGCCCAGACGCCCGCGCAGACCCCGGCCCAGACGCCCGCCCAGACTCCGGCCCAAGCCCCCGCACAGGCTCCCGCCCAGACCCCGGCCCAGACCCCGGCCCAGACGCCCGCCCACGCCGAGCCGGCGCCGGCCGTGGCCGCGCCGTCCGCGTCCCACGGCTTCGGGCACGGCTTCGGCCTGCCCGAGGCGCTCATCGGCGCCCCGCTGCTGGCGGCGGGCCTGCTGGCCGCGCTGGGCAGGCGCCGCCGCACCGCGCTGTGGCAGTCGGTCACCGCGGGCCGGGTGCGCACGCCGCGCACCCCCACCGGCCCCGAGGCCGACGCGTCCGACGCGCTGCGGATCGGCGCGGACGCCGACACCGTCGCCTTCCTCGACCGCGCGCTGCGCGCCCTGTCCGCGCGGCTCGCGTCGGACGGCGGCAAGCTGCCCACGGTCTACGCGGCGTGGCTCACCGACGAGGCGCTGCACCTGCAGCTGGCCTGGCCCGAGGGCCAGCCGCCCGCGCCCTGGCAGCTCGGCCAGGACCAGACGTTCTGGCGGCTGGACCGGGCGGACCTGCCCGCCGACGCGGACGTCGCCGCCAGCGCCCCCTACCCGGGCCTCGCGGCCCTCGGCACCCTCGACGGCGCCCGGCTGCTGCTCAACCTCGAAGCGGTGCCCGGCATCGTGTCGCTGACCGGCGCCCGCGCCGACCGCGAGGCGGTGCTCGCCTCCGTCGCCGCCGAACTGGCCACCAACGGCTGGTCGGACCGGATGACGGTGACGCTCGTGGGCTTCGCCGAGGACCTCACCGCCCTCGCGCCGGCCAGGATCCGGCACCTCGCGGACGTCCCGGAGGTCATCGAGACGATGGCCGCCGAGACCGCGCAGCGCTCCGGCGCCCTGCGGACCGCCGGCCAGGACAACGTCCTGACCGGCAGGACCGGCAACGCCCAGCACACCCAGCGCTCCCCGCACCTGGTCCTGATCGCCACCGAGCCCACCGAGGAGGAGGCCGACCGGCTCGCCGAACTCGCGGCCGACTCCGGCCGGCTGGGCATCGGCTACCTCGTCGCGTCGGCCCGCGACGACCTGCCGGGCGCCGCCTGGGCGCTCGAGGTCACCCCGGCGGGCCGGCTGCTCGCCCCGCTGCTCGGCCTGGACCTGGAGGCGCAGCTGCTCCCGGCCGCGCAGTACCAGGCGATCCTCGGGCTGTTCGCGGCGGCCGACCCGGACGGCGAACCGTCCGCCTCCGTACCGCCGTTCATGGTCGACCTCACCGACCAGGGACGACCCGGGGTGTACGCGCGCCTCCTCGGCCCGTTCGAGCTCATCGGCCTGCAGACCCCGGAGGCCGGGCGCAGCCTGCTGCTGCACGAGGCGCTGGCGCTGCTCCTGCTGCACCGCGAGGGCGTCCACCCGCGCGTCCTGGCGTCCGCGCTCTGGCCGCGCGGCGTCACGGACGACGTGCGCGACGCGCTCATCGACCGGCTGCGGGACTGGCTGGGCACCGACCCCGACGGCTCGTCGCGGATGTCGTTCGACGACACCGGCCGCCTGGTGCTGTCCAGCACGGTCGTCTCCGACTGGGACGTCCTGCAGACGCTGCACCACGCGGCCTTGGAGGGCCCCGGCGCCGACGACCCGCAGACGCGCCGCCGCCTGCTGGCCGACGCCCTCGCCCTGGCCCGCGGCTCCCTCCTGGAGGACCGCACCCCGGGCCGCTACGGGTGGCTCGCCCACGAGATCGTGGACGCCCAGCACCCCGTCCTCGTCGCCGAGGTGGCCCTCGCGCTGGCCGGCCTGCACCTCGACGCGGGCAAGCCGAAGGCGGCCGTGGCGGCCGTGCAGACCGCCCTGGCGGTCACCGGTTCCGACGAGCGCCTCTGGCTGGCCCTCCTGCACGCCACGCACGCCACCGGCGACCCCGCCCGCCTCGAAGCGGCCGCGGAGTCCCTCCTGGCCCGCAACCACTCCCTGAACGGCGCCGCCCGGGGCCTGCCGCCCCGCGTGGAGGCCCTGCTGGACGAACTCCTCCCCACCTGGCGCGGCAGCATCGCCAACTAGGCGGATCCTGACCACCGCCCCCGGCTCAGCCCTTCGACACCGCCGCCAGGATCTCCGGGAGGCGGCCCAGGAGGCGGGGGGCCGTGAAGCGGAGGGAAGCCGCCGCGACGGCGACGGCGTAGGCGGCGCCCAGGGGGAGCAGCAGCCAGAGGTAGGCGTGGTGGCCGGCCAGGTGGAGGTAGATCGTCAGGCCCGCCAGCGGGAGGCAGCAGGCGGCGCCCGTGAGGCCGCCGCCGAAGAGGCTGATGGCGGCGAGGCCGCCCTGACCGGGGGCCGAGCTGCCGAACGGGTTGTCCTGGGGGAGGGCGTACGGGAAGCGGACGCTGGCGAAGGCGCCGGCGGCGATGAGGGCGCCCAGCAGGGCGAACGACAGGCCCAGCGTCTCCGGGATCGCGTCCGGGCGGCCGAGGAGCAGGGCCGCGCCGATGGTGACGACCGTGACGTACGGGACGGCCACGGTCGACAGGGCGAGCGCGCGGGCGCGCAGTTCCGCGTGGGCGTCGGCGCGGGTGGAGATGGTGGACGCGACGGTCCAGAAGGCGGAGCCGTCGACGCCGAACTGGTTGTACATCTGCATGCCGAGCAGCCCCGCCGCCCAGCACGCCGAGTAGACGCTGCCGTGCTGGACGGCGGCCACGATCGGCAGCAGCAGGCCGACGGCCAGCGCCGTCGCCCAGGCCGCCTTGGAGCGCGGGTCGCGCCAGGCGTAGCGGAACTGGCGCTCCATGACGGTGCCGGTGCGGCCGCCCGGCAGCAGCCCGGCCAGCCGGCCGCCGCCGGTGCCGGCCTCCTTCTCCGCGGCCTGGAGGGTGGAGGCGTCGGGCGTGACCATCAGCCGGTACAGGCTGTGGTGCCACCAGCGCAGTACCAGCGCCAGCACGGCCGCGACATAGAGGAGTTCGGCGGCGGCGAGCCCGTAGGAGCCCTCGGCCGCCGCCCGGACCGCGTCGATCGCGGGGGCCGGCGGCAGCCAGCGGAGCACGGAGGCGAGCGACTTGACGCGCTCCAGGCCGTCGTTCGAGGCCAGCGAGCTGGCGCCGAGGTTGACGAGCTGCGCGCCGACCGCCACGAACAGGCCGCTGAGCAGCGCGAGGTCGCGCCCCTTGCGGCTGGTGAGCAGGCGCGTGTTGGCGGCGGCGACGGCGCGCGACAGTGCCACGCACAGCAGCAGCACGAGGGTGACGGCGAGCACCGCGACCGCGATGGAGACCGCGTTGCCCGCCAGCGCCGAGACCGCGCCCGCCGTCACGACGACCGTGAAGACCGGCCCCACGCCCAGCAGCGAGGAGATCAGCAGCGCGGTGATCAGCGGCCGCGGGCGCAGCGGCAGCATGGCGAGGCGGGTGGGGTCGAGGGTGTCGTCGCCGCCGAAGAGGAACAGCGGCATGACGGCCCAGCCGATGAGGAGGACGACGGCGAGCCCGACGGCCGCCGCCGGACCGTACTCGCTGCCGCGCAGCGCGATCATCCCGGCGCCCATGGCCAGCGCGTACAGCAGCGCGAAGACGACGCCCACGATCCAGCCGACGGTGCGGCCGGTGGACTGCCGCAGCCCGTTGCGGATGATGGCGAGCTTGAGGCGGATGAAGACCGGGGTGATGGAGGGGTCGTCGGGCGTGGCGGTGGGCGGGGCAGTGGACCGGGCGGGGTCGCCGGCGGGCGCGCTCATCGTGCGCCCCCCAGCCAGTCGAGATCCTGGCCGCCGCGTTCGGTGGCGCCGACGAGCGACAGGAACGCGTCCTGGAGGGAGGCCGCCCCGCCCCGGACCTCGGCGAGCGGGCCCTGCGCGACGATGCGGCCGGCGGCCATGACCGCGACCCAGTCGCAGAGGCTCTCCACGAGCTCCATGACGTGCGAGGAGAAGACCACGGTGGCGCCCGAGCGCGTGTAGCGCTCCAGGACACCCCGGATGACCTGCGCGGAGACCGGGTCGACGCCTTCGAACGGCTCGTCGAGGAAGAGCACTTCGGGGTTGTGGAGCAGGGCCGCGGCCAGCCCGATCTTCTTGCGCATGCCGGTCGAGTAGTCGACGACCAGTTTGTTCTGTGCGGCGGAGAGGTCGAGGACGTCGAGCAGCTGCGCGGCGCGCTTGTCCACCTCCGCGCCGGGCAGGCCGCGCAACCGGCCGGTGTACGCCAGCAGTTCCCGGCCCGACAGGCGTTCGAAGAGCCGCAGCCCCTCCGGGAGCACGCCGATCCGGGACTTCACGGCGACGGGGTCGGCCCAGACGTCATGGCCGGTGATCAGGACGGTGCCGTCGTCGGGGCGGAGCAGGCCGGTGACCATCGACAGCGTGGTGGTCTTGCCGGCGCCGTTCGGGCCGACCAGTCCGATGAACCGCCCGGCCGGGAGTTCGAGGTCGATGCCCGCGACGGCCACCTGCTCGCCGAAGCTCTTCCACAGGCTGTGGACGCTCACGGCGTACTCCTGGCCAGGAGCGCCCGGTGCTTCCGGCTCGAATGTCTTCGGCACGTTGCGCCGTCCTTCCCCGTGGAGACCGCTGATCCACGGGGAAGCCTAAAGCAGGCCGTTCGGCCCGTTAGCGGGCCCGGCTCGCCGCCGCCTCGCGGCCGCACGCGTACGCCAGCGGGCTCAGCAGCTCCTCCACGTCCGGGAGCCAGCGGTTGAGGGCGGTGGGCTGGCGCGCCCACTGCACGGAGCCGCCGGTGCCGGTGCGGGTGGGCGGGGAGGCGATGAAGTCGCCCTCGCCGCGGACCACGAGGTCCAGGGAGGCGGGCGGCCAGCCCAGCTTGCGCAGCAGGTCGGGCACCTTGACCGAGGCGCCGGGCAGCACCAGGAAGACCAGCCGCCGGTTGGGGGTGCAGAGCACCGGGCCGAGCGGCAGCTCCATGCGCTCCATGCGGGCGAGGGCGAGGCAGCCGGCCACCTCGGGGACGTCGATCGCGTCGAAGGTGCGTCCGGTCGGCAGCAGGATGGACGCCCGCGGCTGCTTCGACCACATCCGGCGCACCGCGACGGCGCTGCCGCTGGCCTGCGTCGGCCAGTCGGGGCGGGTCGGGTGCGCGCCGGGTGCCGGGCAGGCGGGGGAGGCGCACGAGCAGCGCGTCCCGCCGCCGTCGTCCTCCAGCCAGGAGCCGGGCAGCACGTCCCAGTGCCGCTCCTCCGCGTATCGGACCGCTGTGTCGAGCAGTTGGTCGGTGAGCTGCTGCGGGGGGGCTCCGATGGTGTCTTCCACGCGCTGCACAACTACGCCGGTCACCAAGGGTTACGGGGTGGGGCCGAGGCTCATCGCGGGCGCACGGGTGTAAGGCGGGGGGCGCGTGCGGGGACGGGGGTCCGGATGCGGGTAGTCCCTGGTGGGCGCGGTGACGTACGCCCGGGAATAAAAGCCGTGAAAACGGCGAATCCACGTCACGTGCTCTGGGCATTGATCTTCTGCAGAAGATCACCGGAGCTACCCCAGGGGGGCGGAACGCCGGGCGCGAGCCCGTGGTCCCGCGATGAAGGAGGGGCACGACATGGCCGCACGACCACTGGTGGCGCGGCAGCCGAACGAACGGCTGCAGGCGCTCATCCAGGAAGCCGGCTGCTCCAACGCCGGCCTGGCCCGCCGGGTCAACATGTGCGGGGCCGAACACGGCCTCGACCTGCGGTACGACAAGACGTCCGTCGCCCGCTGGCTGCGCGGTCAGCAGCCGCGCGGCCGGGCGCCGGCCATCATCTCGGAGGCGCTGGGCCGCAAGCTGGGCCGCGCCGTCTCCATCGACGAGATCGGCATGGCCAACGGCAAGAACCTCGCCACCGGCATCGGGCTGCACTTCGCGCCCACCGTCGTCGCGGCGGTCGAGCAGGTCTGCGAGCTGTGGCGCAGCGACGTCGGGCGCCGGGACTTCCTCACCGGGTCGACGGTGGCCGCCTCGGCCCTCGTCGAGCCCAGCCGCGACTGGCTGATCACCCGCCCCGACGCCGCGGTCGCCCGCTCGGGCGGCTCCCGGGTCGGCCGGGCGGACGTCGAGGCGGTGCGGGCGATGACGAAGGCGCTGGTGGACCTGGACCACCGCTTCGGCAGCGGCCACGTGCGCCCCGTCGTCGTGCACTACCTCAACAGCGTCGTGTCGGGCCTGCTGGCGGGCTCCTACCGGGAGGCGACCGGGCGTCAGCTCTTCGCCGTGGTGGCCCGGTTGACGGAGCTGGCGGGGTACATGGCCGTCGACACCGGCCAGCCGGGGCTCGCCCAGCGCTACTACATCCAGGCGCTGCGGCTCGCGCAGGCCGCGGGCGACCGCGCCTACGGCGGCTACGTGCTGGCCGCCGGGATGAGCCACCTCGCCGAGACGCTCGGCAACCCGCGGGAGATCGCCCAGCTCGCACGGGCCGCCCAGGAGGGCGCGCGCGGGCAGGTCACGCCCACCGCGCAGGCGATGTTCTACGCCGCGGAGGCCCGCGGGCACGCGCTGCTCGGCGACGCCCGGACGTTCGCCTCCGTGGCAGGCCAGGCCGTCGACGCGCTGGAGCGGTCCGACGCGGACGACGACCCGGACTGGATCGCCCACTTCGACCAGGCCTACCTGGCCGACGAGTTGGCGCACGGCCACCGCGACCTCGGGCAGGCGGCCCCGGCCGCCCGGCGCGCCGAGGAGTCCCTCGCCGGCCACCCCGTGACGCGGGTGCGCCGCCGCGCGATCGGCCTGCTCCTCCTCGCGGAGGCGCAGGTGCAGCAGCGCGAGGTCGAACAGGCCTGCGCCACGGGGGCGGAGGCGGTCACGCTGCTGACCGGGCTGCGCTCGCACCGAGGTGCCGAGTACCTCGACGGCTTCCGCCACCGCCTCGAACCGTACGGAGCGGAGCCCGCGGTAAGGGAGTTCGGCGCCCGGCTGCAGGAGCAGGAGGCCGCGGCCTAGCGCCCGGCGGACCCGGCGGACCTGGGGACTTGCTCTCCCGGCTCTCCCCGCGCCGGTCGTCGGGTCCGAGCGTTCGCGGTGCCGGCGGAATCACCGTCCGCCGGAATCGTTACCGGAACGACATCGCCGCGCGGGGTGGCCCAAGAGACGGCCCAAACCTCGCCATTCGGCTCTTCCCCGTCGTCAACCCGGGCATGTCCGGCGTTCCCCCGATCGGGTGCGTGGTGGGTTCTCAGGCTGACCCGGTAGCGTGAGCCGTCGAGTCCGATGACGGGTCCGACGAGGGGTAGAGGCGGGAGTGCCGGCGATGCACAGCGGACACGGCGACGAGACGCCGGACGATCAGTACCGGCAGAACCCGGGAGCGCCCGAGCCCCGCAGGGGCGTGGTGCTGCCGCCGGAGCAGCCGCCGCAGCACTACGGCGACCACGTACGGCCGGCGGGCGGGCAGCCCTGGAACCAGGCGCCGGGCGCCGCGCAGCCGCTGCCGCCCGAGGCCGGCACCGGGGCCGCCGACGCGACGATGATGTTCCCGCCGTACCCGCAGGACACCCCGCCGGCGCCCGCGATGCCGCCGGCGCCGCCCACCATGCCCCCGCCGGCGCCCGCGGCGGCCGCACCGGTGCCGGAGGCGGACGCCACCCAGTTCCTGCCGCCGTACCCGCGCGCGTCGCCGCCCGCGGAGCCGGCCACCCCTGACCCGTTCGGGCCCGGCCCGTACCCGCAGGAGCCCTTCCGGGCCGAGCCCTACGCCCCGGAGCCCTACACGCCGGGGTCCTACACCCCCGACCAGTTCCCGCCCGAGCAGTTCGGGGCAGGAACCGGGCCGGGCGGGTACCCGGAGGAGAGCGACGCGGAGGCCACCCGGCACCTGTCGCTCTCGATCTTCGACGAACCGTCCACCGACCAGCCCCGGACAGCGCCCCCGTACGGACAGCCGTACGAGGAGCCGCAGACCACCCCTCCGGGCGACTACGACCACCTGTACCGGCAGGAGGGCCCCCGGCAGCAGCCGAGGCCGGAGCCGGCCCGCCAGCCGTACCGGGCGCAGACCGCGCCGCAGGCGCCCGCTCCCGGCGGGCCCGGCGGCCCCGGCTACCCGGACTCCTACGACGGCGGGAACGGCGGCGGTGGCGGGTCGCGCCGACGGCTCTCGCGGGGCGCGGTGATCGGCATCGTCGTCGGCGGCTGCGCCCTGGCCGGACTGGCCGCGGGCGCCGCGCTCAGCATGGGCGGCGACGGCGACAGCAAGGACTCGGCCGCGACGACCAAGCCGCCGGCCTCGACCGGCGCGTCCGCCCAGCCGGGTGGCGGAGCCGACGACGCGGTGACGCAGCAGGCGAAGGCGCTGGACGCGCTGCTCAAGGACAGCGGCAGCAGCCGCTCCTCCGTGGTCAGCGCGGTCGAGTCGATCAAGTCCTGCAAGAACCTGCCCCAGGCGGCGAACGACCTGCGGGCGGCGGCCGGCCAGCGCGCCACGCTCGTCACCCGTCTCGCGGGCCTGCAGGTGGACAAGCTGCCGCAGCACGAGGGACTGACCGAGGCGCTGAACAAGGCGTGGGCGGCGTCGGCGGCCGCCGACAACGCGTACGCGTCCTGGGCGGACCAGGCGGCGAGCGACAACAAGACCTGCAAGGGCGGCAAGGCGAAGGGGACCCCGCAGAAGTCGGTGGGCGACCACGAGAGCGGCACCGCGACGACCGAGAAGAAGCGCGCCGTCCGCATCTGGAACGGGATCGCGAAGCAGCACGGCCTGACCGAGCGCGAGTACTCGCAGCTCTGAGCAGTGAGCGTGGTGAACGGCCCCTGAGGGCGCCCGTGGACGCGGGCGCCCTCAGGGGCCGGTCCTACTGCCCGTCGTGGTTCACCGGGCGGCCGAGCGTCGGCGCCATGTCGACGAAGCCGGTGCGGGCGGCGACCAGCTGGCCGTCGTGGACGACCTGGTAGACCACCTTCGCGTTCACCATCCGGGGGTGGCCCGGCACCGGCAGCATGTTCTCGTTGCGCCAGCCGAGGTCCGGGGTGAGGCCGCCGGTCGAGACGCCGGTCGCCTTGTCCAGCGCGCGCTTGAGCGTCATCGCGGTGATCTGCTCGTCGCCCATCGCCCGGACGACCTCGGTGAAGACCGAGTACGCGATCCAGGTGGTCTGGACGCCGGGGTCGGCGACGTCGATCCGGTTGTCGCCGAAGGCGTAGTGCCTCACCACGGCCTTCATCGGGTTCCACTTGGGGTCCGAGGTCGGCGGGTACCAGCCGGTGGCGATCGCGTTCTCCAGCGGGCTGGACTTCCCGCCCGTGCTGTCGATCAGCGACTGCTGGACGCTGCCGATCACGGAGGCGAGCCGCACCTTCGACACCTCGCTGCCGAGCCGCCGGAACGAGTCGACGAACGTGTCCGTGCGGTCACCGAGCACGGCCGCGACGCACGAGCCGGTCGGGGCGCCGCCGATCGCCCGCTGGGCCACGCCGGTGTACTCGGTGGAGTCGTCGGCCGTCGGCAGGTCGCCGGCGGCGGGCCGGCCGCCCGCCTTGAGGCCGGCGTCGAGGAACAGCGGGAACTGGTCGCCGACGATGGTGTCCGGCCGGACCAGGCTGACCTTCGAGCACGTACCGGCGAGCTGCTTCCCGTTGCCCGTCAGCAGCGCCGGCAGCCCGCCGTTGACGGGGTACGACATCGGGCTCTGGAACTCCTCCTGGGTGAGCCCGTACCCCCCGAGGTACGGGATCCCGGCCGACTCCAGGGCGGAGGTGAAGCTGGCGGCGTGCTCGCTGTACGAGCCGAGGACGGCGACCGCGCCCTTGTCCTGGGCCCGCTGCGCGCACTTCGCCGCCTCGACCGAATCGTTGTGGTCGTTGCAGGTGATGACCTTCAGCTCGCGGCCGTTCAGCCCGCCCGTGGCATTGATGTGCGCCGCGAACGCCTGCGCCATGGCAGGCATTCCGGGCATGTTGGTTGATTTCGTACCGTCCGGCGCCCACGTCATGACGACTACGGGGCCCGGGGAGCCCCCCGCGCTCCCCGGAAGCACACCGCAGCCGCTGATCAGCGCCGCGCACGTCGTCGATACAGCCAACAGGACAGCCATGCGCGAACGCCGCTCAGTCATGACAATGGACGTTTCCGTTCCGCGCCCAACGCGTGGGTGACCGCCGGAGAACGCAGCGTCACGTTCAGGTGAATTACAGGTGCGGATTCGCGGGAACGTACGATCGGTCACCGTGCAGACTTCGGAGAAGACTTCCCGCCGCGGTGCCCGCTCCTCCACGATGGGGGGCATGCCGCTCAATGACATGCCTTGGTGGCGCTGGCGCAGCAATGTGCGCTCGGCGCTGCACATGATCAGCGACCCGGTGTTCCAGCAGGAGTGCTGGCTCGCCGGGGTGCCCGGTTTCGGCGACGTCACCGACGCCGTCTACCGCCTCGTCGAGGACACCTGGCTCGACAACTGGTCCGCAGAGAAGTACGTCGGGACGATCTTCCGCGACTCGCAGGAGGCCGCCCTCGTCGACGTGGCGGTGCTGCGCGTGCTGAAGATCCTGCACCAGGTGGGCGCCGACGCGCCCGTCAGCACGTACCTGGAGCACCACGCGTGGCCGGAGGCGGTCCGCGCCGCCCGCGAGGCGCACGTGAAGCTCGCGACGGCCGACGGGGACGACGTGGACGCCCCGCCGCGCTCCCTGGACGTCCTGGCGATCTACACGCGCACCGCCTGACCACGCCCGCAGCCGCGGCCCGGCCGCGTACCGTCTGGCGGACGGCGGCGCCGCCGGGGCCGCCGGATATGCGAGGGTGGCGGGGTGAACGAGCCGCAATATGTGCTGACGCTGTCCTGTCCCGACAAGCCGGGCATCGTGCATGCCGTGTCGAGCTACCTGCTCATGACCGGCTGCAACATCGTGGACAGCCAGCAGTTCGGGGACCAGGACACCGGGCTGTTCTTCATGCGGGTGCACTTCACGGCGGAGCCGCCGGTGGACCTGGAGAAGCTGCGCGCGAGTTTCGCGGCGATCGGCGGCGCCTTCCAGATGGACTGGCAGCTGCACGCCGCGGACCAGAAGATGCGGGTCGTCCTTATGGTCAGCAAGTTCGGGCACTGCCTGAACGACCTGCTGTTCCGCACCCGGATCGGCGCGCTGCCCGTCGAGGTCGCGGCCGTGGTCTCCAACCACCGGGACTTCGAGGAGCTCGCCGGCTCGTACGGCATCCCGTTCCACCACCTTCCGGTCACCGCCGACACCAAGGGCGAGGCGGAGGCGCGGCTGCTGGAGCTGATCGAGGCCGAGCGCGTGGACCTGGTGGTGCTGGCCCGCTACATGCAGGTCATCTCCGACGACCTGTGCAGGCGGCTGCCCGGCCGGATCATCAACATCCACCACTCGTTCCTGCCGAGCTTCAAGGGCGCCAAGCCCTACCACCAGGCGCACGCGCGCGGGGTGAAGCTGATCGGCGCGACCGCGCACTACGTGACGGCCGCGCTGGACGAGGGCCCGATCATCGAGCAGGAGGTCGAGCGGGTGGGGCACGAGGTCACCCCCGAGCAGCTCGTGGCGATCGGGCGCGACGTCGAGTGCCAGGCGCTGGCGCGCGCCGTGAAGTGGCACAGCGAGCACCGCGTCCTGATCAACGGGCACCGCACGGTCGTCTTCGCCTGACGCGCGGTGCCGCGCTCCCCACCGGTCCGGTGGGGAGCGGCTCCGGTCAGGCGCCGGCGCCCAGCTCCTTGTAGCGGGCCTGGCAGACGTCGAAGTCCGGCAGCCGGCCGCCGTCGCGCATCTCGGCGAAGCTCGGGGCGGCCGCGTCGCGGGCGGACAGCTGCGGTGCGGCGGTCTGCCAGTCGATGCCCAGCTCCGGGTCGAGCGGGTGCACGCCGTGCTCCTTGTCGGGACGGAAGACGTCCGAGACGAGGTAGGAGAGCGTGGCGTCGTCGCTGAGGGCGGCGAAGCCGTGGCCCATGCCCTCGGCGATGTAGAGCGCCTTGCGGTCCACGTCGTCCAGCCGGACGCCCTCCCACTGCCCGAAGGTCGGCGAGCCGACCCGCAGGTCGACCACGACGTCGAGCACCGCGCCGCGCACGCACGTCACGTACTTGGACTGGCCCATCGGGACGTCGGCGAAGTGGATGCCGCGCACGACGTCCTTCGACGACACCGACATGTTGGCCTGCGCGAGCCGCATCGGGTGGCCGACCTCGGCCTCCAGCCGGTCGAAGCGGTACCACTCCAGGAAGAGGCCGCGCGGGTCGCCGTGCTGCTGGGGGGTGATCTCCCAGGCGCCGTGGAAGGAGAGCGGTCGGATGTTCATCGCGGGAGGTCCTCTTCCAGGGCGAGCGTGTTGACCAGGTAGTCGCCGTAGCCGCTCTTCAGCAGCGGCTCGGCCAGCTTGCGCAGCTGCTCGTCGTCGATGAACCCCATCCGCCAGGCGGTCTCCTCGACGCAGCCGAGCTTGAGCCCCTGCCGCTCCTCGATGACCCGGACGTACTCCGAGGCCTGGACGAGGGAGTCGAAGGTGCCGGTGTCCAGCCAGGCGGTGCCGCGGTCCAGCACCGAGACGCGGAGCTTGCCCTGCCGCAGGTAGGTCGCGTTGACCTCGGTGATCTCCAGCTCGCCGCGCGCGCTGGGCTTGAGGCCGTTGGTGATGTCGACGACCTGGCTGTCGTAGAAGTAGAGGCCCGGGACGGCGAAGCGCGACTTCGGGCGCTCCGGCTTCTCCTCGATCGACAGCGCGTTGCCGTGCTCGTCGAACTCGACGACGCCGTACGCGGTCGGGTCCTTCACTTGGTAGGCGAAGATCACACCGCCGTCGGGGGAGCTGTGGTCCTGCAATTGCCGCCCGAGGCCCGCGCCGTGGAAGATGTTGTCACCGAGAATGAGCGCCACTGGCTCGCCGCCGATGAAGTCCGCACCGATCTGGAATGCCTGGGCGATTCCGCCGGGATTCGGCTGGGTGCGGTATTCGATATTGATGCCGAATTGCGAGCCGTCGCCCAGCAGTCGGCGGAACTGCTCCTGGTCCTGCTCGGTGGTGATGAGCAGTATGTCGCGAATTCCCGCCATCATGAGCGTCGACAGCGGGTAATAGACCATCGGCTTGTCGTAGACCGGCATCAGCTGTTTCGAGACCGCTTTGGTGATCGGCCACAGCCGGGACCCGGTCCCGCCGGCGAGGAGGATACCACGCATGTTGTTTCTACTTTCTCCGCTGGCAGGCGGCCGATGACCGCTCGGCATCGCCCCCGCACTCGGGGAACGGCTAGAGTTACGGCGAAGCAAACCATCTTACGCCGCCCCCCAGTAGGGGCCTGACTGGACTCTGGCACTCATGAACATTCTTGTTACCGGTGGCGCCGGATTCATCGGCTCGCAGTTCGTCCGCGCGGTCCTGTCAGGGGAGATGCCGGGGCTCGAGACCGCCTCCGTCACCGTACTGGACAAACTCACCTACGCCGGCAATCCGGAGAACCTCGCTCCGGTCGCCCACCTGCCCGGCTACCGGTTCGCGCTCGGCGACATCTGCGACGCGGACTTCGTCGCCTCCGTCCTGCCCGGCCACGACGCGGTGGTGCACTTCGCCGCGGAGTCGCACGTCGACCGGTCGATCACCGGCGCCGCCGCGTTCGTCACCACGAACGTGCTCGGCACCCAGACCCTGCTGGACGCCGCGCACCGGCTCGGCATCGGCCGCTTCGTGCACGTCTCCACGGACGAGGTGTACGGCTCGATCAGCGAGGGCTCGTGGACCGAGGACTGGCCGCTCGCGCCCAACTCCCCGTACGCGGCCGCGAAGGCGGGCTCCGACCTGATCGCGCTCGCCTACCACCGCACGCACGGCATGGACGTGGTGGTCACCCGCTGCTCCAACAACTACGGGCACCACCACTTCCCCGAGAAGATGATCCCGCTGTTCGTGACCAACCTGCTGGACGGCAAGAAGGTCCCGCTCTACGGCGACGGCAGCAACATCCGCGACTGGCTGCACGTCTCGGACCACTGCCGGGGCATCGCGCTCGCGCTGCAGGGCGGCAAGGCCGGTGAGGTCTATCACATCGGCGGCGGCACCGAGTTGACCAACAAGGAGCTGGCCGGCCGGCTGCTGGCGGCCTGCGGCGCCGACTGGGACATGGTCGACTACGTCGAGGACCGCAAGGGACACGACCTGCGCTACTCCCTGGACATCAGCAAGTCCCGCGCCGAGCTGGGGTACGAGCCGCTGATCAGCTTCGACCAGGGCCTCGCCGACACCGTCGCCTGGTACCGCGACAACCGCTCCTGGTGGGAGCCGCTGAAGGCCAAGGCGGCGCTCTGATGGGCGACGCACCCACCGGCGCCACGCGCTGGCTGGTGACCGGGGCCGGCGGCATGCTCGGCCGGGAGGTCGTGGCGGCGGTGACGGCCGCCGACGCGTCCGCGGCCGTCACCGCCGCCACCCGGGCCGACCTGGACCTGACGGACCCCGAGGCGCTGCTAGCGGCCGTCCGCGGACACGACGTCGTGGTCAACGCGGCCGCCTGGACGGACGTGGACGGCGCGGAGAGCGACGAGGCGGCCGCCACCGCCGTCAACGGCGACGGGGTGCGCCACCTGGCCGCGGCCTGCGCCGCGGCGGGCGCGGTGCTCCTGCACGTCTCCACCGACTACGTCTTCCCCGGCGACGCCAAGGAGCCGTACCGCGAGGACGACCCGACCGGGCCCGTCAACGCCTACGGCCGCGGCAAGCTGGCCGGTGAACGCGCGGTCGCCGAGCTGCTGCCCGAGACCGGCTACACCGTCCGCACGGCCTGGCTGTACGGAGCGCACGGGCGCAACTTCGTCGCGACCATGCTGAAGCTCAGCGCCACCCACGAGACGCTCGACGTCGTCGACGACCAGCTCGGCCAGCCCACCTGGGCCCGCGCGCTGGCCGTCCGGCTCACCGAGCTGGGCCGCGCCGCCCTCGCGGGCGAGGCGCCGGCCGGCGCGTACCACGGCACGGCCTCCGGCCAGGCCACCTGGTACGAGCTGGCGCGCGCCGCGTTCGAGCTGTCGGGGCTCGACCCGGACCGGATCCGCCCCACCACGGCCGACAAGTTCGTCCGCCCGGCCAAGCGCCCGGCCTACAGCGTGCTGGGCCACGACCGCTGGTCCGCCGCCGGGCTGCCGCCGATGGCCGACTGGCGGGCCGAGCTGGAGGCGGCGGTCGCGGCGGGAGTGTTCCCCTCCGGGGCCTGAGTTCGCGGCGACCGGCTGAACGACCGAACGACGAAGGAGGGGCACCCGCCCGGGCGGGTGCCCCTCCTTCGTCGTTCGCCGCCTACCGGACTACGGCTGGTCCTTGCGCCAGGCGTACTCGCAGCCGTGCAGCAACTGGTCCGTCTCCGGCGGGGAGATCGGGTTGAGCTTGCGCGGCTTGTCGCAGGTGCCGTGCGGGGCGAACTTCGAGCAGGTGCCGTCGGGCTTCGCGAGCCGGTGCGCCTGGTAGGCGAGCCGTCCCATGGTGCTGACGCCCTTGGGGTTCTCCGGGAAGAACGGGTCGGACTGGGCCGAGGCCGCCATGCCGGTGAGCACGACGGTGGCGGCCAGGACGCCGACGGCCGCGTAGCGGCCCGCGTTGCGCGACGAGGCCGGCGACTGCAGCGCGGGGATCGCGGCGAGCCGCTCCTTGACGCGCTCGCCGGTCAGCACGCAGGCGAGGCCGAAGAGCGCGAGACCGCAGTACAGGAGCGTCTGGTACGTGCGGGGGAAGAGCTGCACCGCCTGGTCGCGCTCCATGTGGGACGCGAAGAAGAACCGGATCGCCCACGCGCTGCCGAAGCAGGCGACGACGCCGATGACGGCGGAGCGGCGCAGCCCGACGGTGAGCGCCACCGCGACGCCGACCATCATCAGCGCGGTGAACACCCCGACGCCGCCGAGTTCGCCCGGCGGCGGCCACATGCCGGGCAGGTTGCCGTTGCGGGTGTAGAACGGCGTCATCGCGATGTAGCCGGGATCGACCAGCGTCAGCGTCGAGCAGAACCGGTCCTTGGTGCTGTCGGCGGCCGACAGCAGCATGTAGCCGTACTTGCCGCCGATGATCAGGAACGCCAGCAGGGCCGAACCGAGGAAGGCGCCGGCCCGCAGCATCCCGTCGCGCCCGGAGCGCCAGGGGAAGAGCCCGACGATCGCGAGCAGTATCCCGGGTGCCGACCAGACGTGCCAGCCGGAGTAGACGATGAACAGGATGCCGAGCATCGCGCCGACGGCGGCGCCCCGCCAGGCCACGGCCGGGTACGGCCGGCGCGGTGCGTTGCGCATCAGCTGCAGGAGCTTGGCGAGCAGCGGGATGAGGACGACGAGCACCAGCGGGCTGTACGGCTTGTAGACCACGACGGACGGGATACCGGCCAGCATGCCGACGCCGAGGGCGGGCAGCGGGCGCAGGAACATCCGCCAGGCCAGGTACGCGGCCGGGCCGGTGAGCGCGATCGAGATGATCAGGATCCACTTGAGGGCGAAGGCCGTCTGGTGGTTGTCCACGAAGTGGTCGGCCCAGAAGGCCGTCAGGTGCGGCAGCACCGGCGGGTAGATGTTGACCATGTGGCCGGTGTGCTGGATCTGGGTGGCCCAGGCCTCCAGCCGCCCGTTGTCGCCGCTCTGGCCGTTCAGCGGCCAGGGGGTGCCGCGCAGGGCGACGACCTGTCCGCCGGCCGTCATGCCCGTCGCCAGACCGGCGACGGCGGCGCAGACCAGGCGCAGCACGATGCGGTGCACCCGGGGACTGGCCCGGAAGACCGACCAGACCACGAGCGCGAGCAGCGGCAGCGCGACCGCGATGAGCCGGAACTGGAGCGCGGCCAGCCCGCTGACCTGTCCGATCCGGGTCATCGGGTTGACGGCGATGGTGGTGCTCCACCGCGCGAAGGCGAGGGCGGCCCCGATCGCGACGGCGAATTCGGCCGCGATCATCGCCAGCCGTTTGCGCCAGGGTTTGAACGCGGCAGCCGCGGTGCCGAGCACCCCTGCTGCTCCTGGCGCGCTCGGCGCGTCGGTCGGTGTCATATCTCAGTCAGCTCCAGCGATCCGGTCGGTCGCCCTGGCAACGGCGTGACCGCCTCGGGGTCGTGTACGTGCGCCGGGGCCGGACGGGTAGGGCGGCAACCGTGTTGGCCGCCCGTTTTCACGTGTGAGGTGTGCTGTTCACACCGATAGGGATGAGGTTCGGCGGGACAGCGTTCCAGATCGTACGGGAATACCGATCGGCGTTTGCCGCCGGGCGGCCCCGCAGGCGCTGGGCAGCGGGCTGTCAGCCGGGCTTGACGGTGCCGATCGCCTCGGCGTCCCCGACGAGCGTCCTGGTCGTCGGATCGAACGGGCGGTCGAAGTTGCGCAGCCCGACGCGCAGCCCGAAGAGCAGGGCGACGGCCGCGGCGCCGGCGGCGACCGCGTACGACAGCTCCACCTGCAGCGCCGTGCCGCCGGGCAGCAGCGGGGCGGTGCCGAGGGCGAGGGCCCCGACCGTCCAGGCGACGCACAGTATGCGGTGGCCGCCGGTGGCCAGGGTGCCGCTGCTGAGCACGATCGCCGCGAGGTGCGCCACCGCGCCCAGGCCCAGCAGGCCGAAGTCCAGGGAGCTGAGGGCCGGCGGCGCGTGGAAGGCCGTCTCGTTCAAAGCCGGGCCGATCACCGCGCAGACGATCGCCCAGCCGGCCCCGAGGGCCGACACCATCAGCAGGTTGCCGCGCAGGGTGCGCTTGAAGCCGGCCTTGTCGCCGGCGGTGTGCCGCCCGGTCAGTTCCACCAGCAGGGACGCCTGCATCGAGCTGACCAGGAACTGCGGGACCCGCACCAGGATGAGGGCCGAGACCAGGGCGGTGACGAGCGGGGCGTTGTCCGGGTCGAGGAGCTTGGCGGTGACGACCGGAGCGTTGGCCACGGCCTGCATCAGCGTGGTGGAGACGACCAGGACCGCGAAACCGTTGTGGATCTCACCGGCGTCGGCGGCGGGACCGGAGCGGGACGCCCGGCGCATCGAGGGCACGCACAGGAGCACGGCGGGCAGCGGGGCGAGCGCCATCGCCAGGCCGAACGCGAGGAAGGAGCCGTTCCCGGCCAGCAGCGCGACCGCGGCGCCCACCCGCAGGATCGCGTCGGCGGTCAGCTGCACGGCGTACCAGCGGAAGTCCCCGTACCCGGCGAGGATGCCGCGCGCGGTGTGCTGCGCGGCCCAGCCCACGAACGCGGCCCCCAGGACCGCGACCATCGACCGGTCGCCGTTGAACAGCAGGTCCGCCAGCGGCCCGGAGGCCGCGGCGAGCGCGGCCAGGACCACGGCCAGCATCGCCGTGGCGGTGAGTATCCCGCGCCGGATGGCGGGTCCCGCGCCCAGCCCGGAGGCGGTCCGCGCGGCCACCACCCGGGTCAGTTCCTGCTCGACGGGGAAGAACAGTCCGATCCCGGCGAAGGCGATCACCGACCACAGGACCGAGATCTGGGCCATGTCGTCATGGCCGAGGGTCCGTCCGGCCAGGGCCAGGAAGATGTACGAGGCACCGGCGTTCGCCGCCACCCCGGCCCCGACGAGAAGGGTCCCGGAAGGGAGCGTGCGCAGGAGTGCTGTGGGCGACTTCATGTGGCCGCCAGAATACCCCGGAGGGCCTGACAGGTACTGGTCGGGCCGGTCCGCCCGGGCCCCGCGGTGCGCCCGCCCGCCCGGCTTTCGGCTCTTGTGGCCAGGGGGTACCATGAGCGCCGTGTCCGGCAGCGTGTGTGACGTCGCCACCCAGTCGCGGGTTGGCGGGACGTCTTCTTCGCCCTCTGCCAGGTAGCCGGTCATTCCCTGGACGTCAACGGACGTCGGTATGACGCGGCGGCCTCGTACTCCGACCGGAAAGACGGCTGAATCGTGCAATTGTCCGTGCTTACCTCGGTGACCGGCTTGGCGGTGCTCGGATGCATCGTCGAGCTGCTGCGTCGCCAGCAACTGCGCGAGAAGTATGCGGCCCTGTGGCTGCTCATCGGCCTGATCATCGCCCCGCTCGGTTTCTTCCCGACCTGGCTCGACTCGATCGCCAACAAGCTCGGCGTCGCCTCCGGCGTGAGCCTCGTGCTCTTCGCCGGCTTCGTCCTCGTGCTCCTCGTCACACTGCACCTGAGCTGGGAGTCCAGCCGTCTCGAAGCCGAGACGCGCACCCTGGCCGAGGAAGTGGCCCTGATCCGGGCCCACTTGGCGCAGGGCGCCGACCCGATGCCCGCCAACGCGGTGAAGCCGGTCGCCGGCACGCCGGGCACCGGCGGCACCCCGGACCGGGACGCCGACGACGCCACCTCTTCCCCCATCACTTCGGATGATCGCGAGGCCCGGGCATGATCGACGGCCGACGGGTGCTGGTGATCGTGCCGGCGTGGAACGAGGACGCCGGGTTGGCGACGACCCTGGGTGAGATCAGCAAGGAACTGCCCGACGCGGACATCCTCGTCGTGGACGACGGTTCCACCGACCGCACGGCCAAGGTCGCGGCGGCGGAGGGCGTGAACGTGGCCCGCCTGCCGTACAACCTCGGCGTCGGCGGCGCCATGCGGCTGGGCTACCGCTACGCGCTGGAGTACAACTACGACGTCGCGATCCAGATCGACGCCGACGGCCAGCACGACCCGAGCTACGTGCCGGCCCTGCTGCGCGAGCTCGACAACGCCGACCTGGTCGTCGGCGCCCGCTTCGGCGGCGAGGGCGACTACCAGGCGCGCGGCCCGCGCCGCTGGGCGATGCGGCTGCTGTCCGGAGTGATGTCCCGGCTGGCCGGCGCCAAGCTGACCGACGCCACCTCCGGCTTCCGCGCCTGCAACCGCGACCTGATCGAGTTCTTCGCCGGCTGGTACCCGGTGGAGTACCTCGGCGACACGGTGGAGAGCACCGTCGGCGCCATCCGCTGCGGCTACAAGGTCCGCCAGGTCCCGGTCGCGATGCGGCCGCGCACCACGGGCAAGCCCAGCCACTCCCCGCTGCGCGCGATGGTCTACCTGGCCCGCGCCGGCCTGGTGCTGCTGCTCGCCCTGATCCGCCGGGTGCCGAAAGAGGCGCCGCACACGATGGTGACGGCATGACGGACCAGGTCCAGCCCGGCGGGAGCACCGCCGGGCCGCGCTTCCACATCCTGATGCCGTACTACGGCGACGTCACCCTCATGCAGGACGCCGTCCGCAGCGTGCTGGCCCAGGACGGGGACGACTGGCGGCTGACGGTGGTCGACGACGGCAAGGAGGCTGGCGTACCGGAGTGGTTCGCCGCCCTCGGCGACGAGCGCGTCAGCTACCTCCGCAACGAGCGGAACCTCGGGGTGACCGGCAACTTCAACCGGTGCCTGGAGCTGTCGGAGGGCGAGTTCACCGTCTTGATGGGCTGCGACGACCTCCTGCTGCCCAACTACCTGCGCACGGTGCGCGCGGCTCTGGACCATGAGCCGAAGGCGACCATGGTGCAGCCCGGCGTCGACGTGATCGACGGTGAGGGGAAGCTGTCGCGGACCCTGGTGGACACCACCAAGGAGAAGCTCTACGCGCCGAAGGGCGCGCGCCCCCTCATGCTCAGCGGCGAGGACCTGGCCGTGAGCCTGCTGCGCGGCAACTGGCTCTACTTCCCGTCCATCTGCTGGCGTACCGAAGTGATGCGGAAGTTCCGCTTCCAGGCCGACCTCGGGGTGATCCAGGACCTGGCGCTCGTCGTCGACCTGCTGCTCGACGGGGCCTCGCTGGTCGTCACGGACACCGTGGCGTTCCAGTACCGCAGGCACGCCGTCAGTGAGTCGTCCGCGAAGGCCCTCTCGGGGGACCGCTTCGACGAGGCACGGCGGTTCTTCCGGGACACGGCCGAACGGCTGACGGCCCATGGCTGGAATCGTGCGGCCAAGGCGTCCCGCCGCTACTGGTCCTCGCGGCTGCACGCGCTCACCCTGCTGCCCGCCGCGGCCCGCCGCGGGCCCCGGGGGAGCACCCGCGGATTGATTCGGCACGCGTTTGGTTCCATCGGCAAGGGCTCGAACGCCTGATTGTTACGCAGCTGCACCATGCCGGTGAACGAATCGTTATCGGCCTTCTTCGGCTGGTTCGGGGAATTCCCATTCCCCGGACCAGCACGCCTGTATGATCGTAAAATCATGAATCTGCGCCGTATAGCTCTCCTTGTCGCCGCTCTCGGCGTAGTTGTCGCAGTGTGCGTCCAGTACGGCACCAACCTGCTGGACAGCGCCAAGGAGACGGTGACCGCGCTCCCGACACCAGGGCGCCCGCCGGTGCAGGTGGTGACGCCGCCGCCCGAGAAGGGTGGTCCGGGTAAATCCGTCGGAATCAATGTCGTCAAGGAGAATTCGCTTGAGGGCACGACCGACTGGAAACTGAAGAGCCCCGGTCCGCAGAATGCGATCGAGGGTTATGCCGATCGGGTGAGTGTTGACCCGGGTGACGCATTCGGGCTGTACGTTTCCACCCCCGCTCGTGATTTCCGGGTCGAGGCCTACCGAATGGGTTGGTACGGCGGTAAGCAGGGCCGGCTGGTCTGGTCCTCCTCCCACATCCGCGGCCAGCGGCAGGCCGACGGCGAGATGACCCCGCAGATCTACATGGCGCGCGCCCCCTGGAAGCGGTCCCTGGAGATCTCCACCAAGGGCTGGCCGGAGGGCGACTACCGGCTGAAGCTCGTCTCCGCCGCGGGACACGACCGCTGGGTGCCGCTGACGGTGCGCTCGAAGTCCGCCGAGGGCCGCAGCGTCTTCATCAACGCGGTCGCCACGTGGGCCGCGTACAACTCCTGGGGCGGCGCGAACATCTACGGCGGCGTCAAGGGCTACAGCGACCGGGCGCGCAAGGTCAGCTTCGACCGCCCGTACGCGGGGGCCGGTGACGGCCTGTTCGGCTGGCACGAGCTGCCGATGCTGACGCTCGCCGAGCGCATGGGCATCCCGCTGGCCTACGGCACCTCCCTGGAGCTGGACTCCGACCCGGGCCGTTTCAGGGGCGCCCGCGGAATGATCTTCCCGAGCCATGACGAGTACTGGTCGTCGGGGATGCGGACCAACACGATCGCGCTGCGGGACAAGGGCGTGAACCTGGCGTTCTTCGGCGCGAACAACGCCTACCGCCACGTGCGGTTCGAGGCCTCTCCGCTGGGCCGCGAGCGCGTCGTCACCTGCTACAAGGACGCCTCCGAGGACCCGATGAGCCTCACGAACGCCGACGAGGCCACGAAGCAGTGGCGGCAGGCGCCCAACCCGCGCCCCGAGGCCTCCTTCCTCGGCATCCAGTACGAATGGGCCGGTGTGCTCGCCCCGTACGTGGTCACCGACCCGGACGCCTGGATCTACAAGGGAACCGGCGCGCGCGCCGGCTCGCAGTACCCGGGGCTCGTCCGCAGTGAATTCGACCGGGTTTTCTCGGACGCCGACACGCCGCGTCCCATCCAGGTCCTCTCGAATTCGCCGGTGGTCATCAACGGCAGGGACAAGAGTTTCGCCAATTCGACCTACTACACCGCTGCTTCCGGTGCGGGTGTCTTCAGCGCGGGAACCCTGGGCTGGACGTGTGCCGTGGACGCGAACCCGTGCTGGGGCAAACTGCCCAAGGTGACGGGGAAATTCGCCACCAAGGTGGCGGAGAACATAATCGGTGCCTTCCAGTCGGGACCGGCCGCCAAGGCCCACCCGGCCGTGGACAACTACGACCAGTACGCCCGTCCGACGGGCCGGTTCAGGTACAACATGTGACCCGCCGTGCGACGCATGTCGCACCCGCGCACCCTGCGGTGCGCGGGTGGCGGGGTCCGCTCACAGCCTCGACAGTGACGCGGCGGCGAAGAGCACGTCGCGGATGACCTCGCGGTCGCCGTCCTGGCCCACCGCTATCCGCTCGGGTTCGAGATGGCCGGCGGCCAGCTGGCAGAACTCGACGCTGTCGAGGGCGACATGGGCCACCGCCTCCCCGGCGGTGGCGAGCGCGCCGGGCGAGTCCAGGGCGATGTACCAGTTGCCGCCGCCCTGGCCCTCGATCTCCAGGTGCACCGAGCGGCCAGGCGAGCCCGCGGTGGTGAGGCGGGCCGGGGAGGCCGTGAGCCCGGCGCGGCGGCGCCCCGCGATGGCGGTGGGCAGCATCCGCGCGGCCAGGTCGATCATCGGGTGCAGATCCCGCGCCGCCGGCGGATCGTAGGGGTAGTCGACGGCCTCGGCGATGTCCCAGGCGTGGATCCAGCACTCGAAGGCCCGGTCGAGGAACGCGTCCCGCAGCGGCAGCGTGAACGCGCCGTACTCCACGTCCAGTCCGCCCGTGCCCCGACCGGCGAAGGACACCGTGCGCACCAGGGTCCGGCCCTGCTCGCGCCAGGCGCCGCGCAGCGGGGCGCCCGCCTGCCCGTGCGCGCCGGCCCAGTAGCTCTCGGTGCGTTCCGCGGGGTCGAGCGGCAGCTCGTCGAGGGGCAGCCCGAGCGCGGACGCCACCAGGCCGTCCACCGCGTACAGGTGGCCGATGACCTGCGCGACGGAGACCTCGCGGGCCACCCGCTTGCCCTCGTACCAGCGCAGCTCCACCGGCGCGTCCCAGTACCCGTCGCCGAGGTCGCGCAGCAGCGCGTCCAGCCGGGCGGTCTCCGCGTCGTACGGGCCCGCCCAGCGGGGCAGCGGGACGCGGGCCGGGCGGCGGTCGAGGCAGCCGGACAGCACCCGGGAGCGCAGCAGCGGATCGAGGTCGAGCGTCTCCTCCTGGTGCAGCAGCCCGACGGCGTCGCGCAGCCGCAGCGCCTCGTCCGCGCAGGCCGCGCAGTCCGTGAGGTGCAGTTCGACGGCGAGCGACTCGTCGCGCGAGCAGGCGGCCAGCGCCCAGGCCCCCAGCAGGGACTTGAGCGTGCTGTGGTCGTAGGGGGAGAGCTCCCCCTGCCCGGTGTCCGGCCTCCCGGCGTTCACCGCTGTCGCCCGTCGGGGCCCGGGTCGAAGGCCGCGTCGATGCCCGGGTGCCCGGCGGGTGTGATCGCGGTGGACAGCAGTTGCAGGCCCAGACGCAGCCGGCGCCGGGCCTCGTCCTCGGTGACGCCCAGGTCGGCGGCGGTCTGCCGGTAGTCGCGCCGCCGGAAGTAGGCGAGTTCGAGGGCCTGGCGCAGCGGGGCCGGCATGGACGTGACGATGAAGTCGGCGCGCGCGGCCGTGGTGGCCTCGCGCACCTTCGCCTCGATCTCGTCCTGGCTGCCGCGGGCGCGGTCCTCCTCGAAGCGCAGCCGCTGCACGGCCCGGCTCTGGGTGAGCGCGGCGATCCAGGAGCGCAGGGAGCCGCGCCGTGGGTCGTAGGCGTCGGGGTTCTCCCAGACGAAGCCGAAGACGTCGCGGGTGATGTGGTCGGCGGCCTCGTCGTCGTCCAGCACGCGGTGGGCGAGGCTGTGCACCAGCGGCGCGTACCGGTCGTAGAACTCGCCGAGCGCGGCTTCCTCGCCGCGGGCCAGCCGCTGCTGCATCCTGCGGTCCCAGCGGGGTGGTGCCGGTGTGGTCATGCCGCCGCCCCTTTCCCCTCGCCGGCGCCCGTACCGCGCGCCGGTCGTGCCCGTCCGTCGGTGCCGGCGGAGCGGTCGGCCGCACCCGGCCTCCGGCCCCGTCAGCTCGAATGTAGCCGCCACCTACGACAGCGGACGCCCCTTTGCGCCATCCTGTTGCCGTTTCGGACCGGTTCTGGCGATGTGTTATGCGGGTGTGACCGCTGGACTGCTCGGCCTTGCGGTATTCCGGGCATAGGGTTCACATGATGACGCTGTCGCCTTTCCTAGAGGAGCGGCCTTCCGGGCCTCCGCGGACCGCCAGGGCGGCCGGGCTGCTCCCAGCGACGTCGCGAGGTGAGACTCAGTGGAAGTAACGCATGCCGACCAGGGCGGCTGGGCCGTGGTGATCGTCACGGGCGAGATGGACCTCCTGACCTCCCCCACCGTGCGCCAGCACGTGCACCAGGCGGTCGCCGACGGGCGCCGCAGCGTGGTCCTCGACCTCGCCGAGGTGCGTTTCTGCGACTCCAGCGGCGTGGGCGTGCTGATCGCCGCCCGCCGCCTGATGCGCTCGTGCGCGGGCCGGCTGCGCATCGTCCTGCCCGACCAGGGCGCCGCCGACGACGGGTCGCACGTCAACCGGGTGCTCGCTGCCCTCGGCGTCCGCCGCCTCTTCGACGTCTACCCGGACCTCGCCGCCGCGACCGACGACTCGGCCCGGCCGATATCGGCCTGACCACCCGGGTACCGGTTCAGTACCCCGACGGTCTGGTCTGCGGCATCGACGGAGCCGGGCCCAGGGTGGTGGTGCCGATGGCGGCCCGGTGGCCCAGGCCGGTCCGGTAGGCGTCCAGGGCGGCCTCGACCCGCCCGGTGCTGCGCAGCAGATCCCCCAGCAGCCGGCAGAGATCGGCGAGATCGCCGGCCGCGCCGGCGCGTTCCAGCAGGGACAGCGCGTTGACGTAGTGCTCCTCGGCGGCGTCGAGGTCGCCGTCCTCCTGCGCGATCAGACCGAGCAGGCGGTGCGCGCCCGCCGCGTGGATGGCGCCGCGCTCGGGACCGATGCGGTCGAGCAGCCGGCCGAGCAGTTCGCCCGCCTCGGAGTGGCTGCCGCGCCGCCGCAGCACGTCGGCGAGCTCCACCTCCACCTGATCGGTGAAGAGCGCGGACCGCTGGGCCGCCAGCATGTCGCGGGCGAGCCGAAGCTCCTGCTCCGCGCGCTCCAGGTCGCCGTCCTGGGCGTGCACGTATCCGCGCATCCAGTGACACTTCGCGAGGTCGGAGCAGAGCCCCAGACGTTCGTACAGCTCCTGGGCCTTGGCGAGGGACGCGTCGGCCTCGGCGATCCGGCCCTCGGCGATCAGCGTGCGCGCCACGCTGCGGTGCATCCCGGCGACCAGCGTGGGATCGGTGGCGCTGGGGGCGAGCCCGAGGGCGAGTTCGGCGGCCTGGGCGGCGCGGGCGTGGGCACCCATGTCCATGTAGGGGGCGATCACGGCGGTGTGCAGGAGCAGCAGCGCGTCCGGGTCCTGGGTGCCGGCGGTGTGCAGCCCGTCGATCGCGGTCTCCAGCAGGTAGCAGGCGTAGCGCAGTTCGCCCGCCAGCAGATGGGAGACCGCCCGGCCGCGGATCGCGGCGGCCCGGCGCGGCAGCGGCTCGCTGCCGAGCAGCTTCTCCACGGCCTCGAAGTGCTCGCGGGCGCGGGTGAGTTCACCGGTCTCCAGGGCGCAGTCGCCCAGCCCGAGCAGGGCCGAGACGCGCTCGTCCGCGAGGTCGTGGTCCCCGGCGGTGGCGAGCGCCGCCCGGAACCGGTCCGCCGCACCGGCCGCGTCGCCCGCGGCCAGCGCGATCCGGGCCTCGCCCAGCCGTCGCGCCGCGTGCACCCGCGCCTGTGCGCGGCCGGGCCGACGGTCCCGCGGACCGCTCTGCTCCGCAACCGCACTGTCCGTAGCGTCCGCCACGTCCGCCTCCCAAACCCCTGGTAGCGCCACGCGGCCGGACGTTCAGCGCGCGTCAACTCGGCGACGCGTTCCGGAAGTTACGTGGTCAGCAGACGCAGACTAGCGGCTGCCGGGGCACCCCCGACCACACCTGTCGCGCCCCGCCAAACCTGAAAGGGGGAGGGAACCGAGAAATTCCCACCGTCCGGGCACGGCTCAGGACGGTTCGGTGCCGCCGAAGCGCTCGCGGAGTTTGAACTTCAGGACCTTGCGGAGCACGTCGTTGCGGGGGAGGGCGTCCACTGTCTCCAGTTGTTCCGGGAGCTTGTGGGCGGACAGGCCGTGCTCGCGCAGGTAGGCCGTGAGGTCCGCGAGGGTGATCGGCGGGGCGCCGGGGGGCTGCTCCACGACGGCGCAGACGCGTTCGCCGCGCTCCGGGTCGGGGAGGCCGATGACGGCGGCGTCGGCGACGGCGGGGTGCTCGTAGAGGAGGTCCTCGATCTCCTGGGCCGAGATGTTCTCGCCCTTGCGGATGATGATGTCCTTGAGCCGGCCGGTGAGGACGAGGTAGCCGTCCGGGGTGAGGCGGCCGAGGTCGCCGGTGATGAGGAAGCCGTCCGGGTCGAAGACCTCGGCGGTCTGGGCGGCGTGCAGATAGCCCTGGCAGACGGCCTCACCGCGCAGCCTGACCTCACCGTCGGTGCCGGCGGGCAGCGGCTTGCCCTCGGAGTCCGTGATGCGGATCTCCATCGCGGCCGGGGGGCGGCCCTCGGTGGTCGCGAGGTGGTCGGGGGTGTCGTCGGGGGCGCCCATCGTGATCATGGGCACCTCGGTCATGCCGTAGCCGTGCGTGAGTTGGCAGCCCATCTCCCGGGTGACCTCGTAGTACAGCTCGGGCGGCATGGGCGCGCCGCCGCCCGCCAGCAGCCGCAGGGTGGGGATGAGCTTGCGGCCGGGGTCCTTGCGCTGCTCCGCGAGGAACATCGAGTAGAAGACGGTGCTGCCGCCCGCGACCGTGACGCCGTGCTCCCGGTAGGCGTCGAGCGACGCGGGCAGCGCGAAGTGCTCCAGGAGCAGCGCGGGGAAGCCGTAGAGCAGCAGCATCACGGTGTAGTCGGGCCCGGCGACGTGGGCGTAGGGGAAGGCCATCGAGCCGACGTCGCCGGGGGTCAGGCGCAGGGCGTGGGCGAGGCAGCCGCCGGCGGCGATGAGGCTGCGGTCGGTGTGCAGGACGCCCTTGGGATCCGAGGTGGTCCCCGAGGTCCAGTAGATCCAGCGGACGGAGGTGCCGTCGGCGGGCGGCTCCGGCAGCACGGCCGGGTCGCCGTCCGGGAGCCGGTCGTAGGCGGTGATCAGGAGCGGCGGCCGGGGCAGGCGCGGCGCGAGGCGGTCGGCCATCGCCGCGTAGTCGTGGCCGCGCCACTCGCCGTCGGGGATCGCGAAGAACTCGGCCCCGGCCTCGCGCAGCGCGTAGCCGACCTCGCGGTCCCGGTAGAAGGGGATGAGCGGGGTCTGCACGGCGCCGAGCCGGGCGAGCGCGAAGGTCAGCAGCACCGTCTCGATCCGGGTGGGCAGCTGCCAGGCGAACCGGCTGCCGGGCCGGACGCCCAGGTCGTGGAGGCCGGCGGCGACGCGCTCCGCCCGATCGCGCAGCTCGCCGAAGGCGATCCGGCGGCCGTCGGTGTCGAGGAGGGCGGGGGCGTCGGGGGTGAGCTCGGCGCGGCGGGCGGCGAGCGCCCAGAGGGTCGGCGAGTCCCCGAGCTCGGCTGCGAGGGCTGCGACGGCCGGGTCGGTTGCGGCGGCTGCGGCGTTTTCGGCGTTTGGGACGGACGGGGCGGACAGGGCATTTGTGACGGACGGGGCGGTGGGGACGGGCGGGGTGGTGGCGGTCTCCTGCGCCGGGGCGGTGCCCGTCTCCTGTGCCGGGGCCGTGCCGGTCTCCTGCGTCGGGTCCATGCCGGTCTCCTCCGTACCGTCATCGCACCTGACGTAGCGTCAGATACTGGCGGCAGCGTATGCGGCCGGGCCGCGCCGGTCCAGGGGTGTGACGCCGATGGACGCGGGGTGTGTGCGTGCGTACTCTAAATCTGACGATCCATCAGATCTGCAGGGAGAGGCCGATGGAACTGCCCAGGATCATCAGCGTCGACGACCACGTGATCGAACCCGCGCACCTCTTCGAGAAGTGGCTGCCGGCCCAGTACCGCGACCGCGGCCCGAAGCCGCTGACCGCGGGCATCGGTGAGCTGGCGTACGTCGCCGGGAAGTACCAGATCACGATGGACCCGGACGGACCCGCCACCGACTGGTGGATCTACGAGGACCTCAAGTTCCCGTACAAGCGGAACATCGCCGCCGTCGGCTTCGACCGCGACGACATGACGCTGGAGGGCATCACCCGCGCCGAGATGCGCCGCGGCTGCTGGGACCCCAAGGAACGCCTCGCGGACATGGACCTCAACCACGTCGAGGCCTCGCTCTGCTTCCCGACCTTCCCGCGGTTCTGCGGCCAGACCTTCTCCGAGGCGCACGACAAGGAGGTCGCGCTCGCCTGCGTCCGCGCCTACAACGACTGGATGGTCGAGGAGTGGTGCGGCGACAGCGGCGGCCGGCTCATCCCGCTGTGCATCATCCCGCTGTGGGACATCGACCTGGCGGTCGCCGAGATCCGCCGCAACGCAGCCCGCGGCGTCAAGGCCGTCACGTTCAGCGAGATCCCGACGCACCTGGGCCTGCCCAGCATCCACTCCGGGTACTGGGACCCCTTCTTCGCGGTGTGCCAGGAGACCGGCACGGTCGTGAACATGCACATCGGCTCGTCCTCGCAGATGCCCGCGGCCTCCCCGGACGCGCCCCCCGCCGTCCAGGCCGCGCTCAGCTTCAACAACGCGATGGCCTCGATGATGGACTTCCTCTTCAGCGGGGTGCTGGTCAAGTTCCCGACGCTCAAGCTCGCGTACAGCGAGGGCCAGATGGGCTGGATCCCGTACGCCCTGGAGCGCGCCGACACCGTCTGGGAGGAGCACCGGGCCTGGGGCGGGGTGCGCGACATCATCCCCGAGCCGCCGTCGTCGTACTACTACCGGCAGATCTTCTGCTGCTTCTTCCGCGACAAGCACGGCGTCGCGTCCCTGGACGTCGTCGGACGGGACAACGCGACCTTCGAGACGGACTACCCGCACGTGGACTCGACCTTCCCGCACACCAAGGCGGTCGCCGAGGACCACATGAAGGGGCTCGACGACGAGACCGTCTACAAGCTCATGCGCGGCAACGCCATCCGGATGCTCGACCTCGACTTCGACCGGGGCCTCGACCTGTCCTCCCTCGCGAAGTCCGGCCCGGCCGGTGGATCGGGCCGGTGAGGCGCGCGTGGATCTGACGTACACCGCCGAGCAGGAGGAGTTCCGGGCCGGGCTGCGCTCCTGGCTCGGCGAGGTGCTGCCCGGGCTGCCGCCCCGGCCCGACCCCCGCGACTGGCCGGGCCGGCGCGCGTACGACGCCGGCTGGCAGCGGAGGCTGTACGACGCCGGGTACGCGGGCCTGCACTGGCCGGTCGACGCGGGCGGGCGGGGCGCGACGCCGGTGCAGCACCTGATCTTCCTGGAGGAGACGGAGAAGGCGGGCGCGCCCTACGTGGGCGCCAATTTCGTCGGCCTGCTGCACGCCGGACCCACCATCGCCGCCGAGGGCACCGAGGAGCAGCGGCGGCGCTGGCTGCCGCCGGTGCTGCGCGGCGACGAGGTGTGGTGCCAGGGGTTCAGCGAGCCCGGCGCCGGCTCGGACCTGGCCTCGCTGCGGACCCGCGCGGTGCGCGACGGCGACGCGTACGTGGTGACCGGCTCCAAGATCTGGACCTCGCACGCGGAGGTCGCGGACTGGTGCGAGCTGCTGGTCCGCACCGACCCGCAGGCGCCCAAGCACCGCGGCATCTCCTGGCTGGCGATGCCGATGGACGCCCCGGGCGTCACGGTGCGCCCGCTGCGCACCCTCGCCGGGTCGACGGAATTCGCCGAGATGTTCCTCGACGAGGTGCGGGTGCCGGTCGCCAACCGGGTGGGGGAGGAGAACGACGGCTGGCGCGTCACCATGGTGACCCTCTCCTTCGAGCGCGGCACCGCCTTCGTCGGCGAGGTCGTCGCCTGCCGCCGCGTCCTGGGCGAGGTCGCCCGTACCGCGAAGGCCAACGGCAGCTGGGACGATCCGGCGCTGCGGCGCAGGCTGGGGCGGCTGGCGGCGGAGTTCGCCGTCCTGTGGCGGCTCACCCAGTGGAACGTCAGCGAGGCGGAACGCTCGCTGCGGGCGGGCGGCACGGGCGTGCCGGGGACCGGCGGCTCGGTCTTCAAACTGCGCTACTCGCACGCCCGGCAGGAGCTGTACGACGCGGCCGCCGAGGTACTGGGGCCGCTGGCGCAGGACGTCGGGCAGCCGTGGACGGCGGAGCGGCTGTCGTCGCTCTCCTACACGATCGCGGCCGGCACGTCGCAGATCCAGAAGAACATCGTGGCCGAGCGCATCCTCGGCCTGCCGAAGGGCTGACGGCCGCCGAAGGCCGAGGAGCGGGGGCTGATCGTGGATTTCCAGCCGACGGAGGACCAGGAGGCGCTGCGGTCGGGCGTGCGGGAGCTGCTCGCGGGGCGCTTCCCGCGCGAGGCGCTGCGCGCGGCGGTGGACGCCGGGGATGTGGCGGATGTGGGGGATGGTTCGGGGGTCGATGTGGGCTCGGGGTCGGGGCCCAGGCCTGGGTCTGGGTCTGGCTCCGGTGGGCGTTCCGGCTCCGGTTCGGGTTCCGGTTCCGCGTCTGGTGCGGGTTCCGGTTCCGGTTCCGGGCGTGGCTACGAGGCGGGGGGTGCGGCCGCCTTCTCGGGCGGTCCGCAAGTGGTCGACCGGGCGCTGTGGCGAGAGCTGGGCGCGGCCGGGTTCTTCTCGCTCCGGCTGCCGGAGGCGGCTGGGGGCGTGGGCCTCGGGTTGCCCGAGGCGGTGCTCGTCTTCGAGGAGGCCGGGCGCGTCCTGCTGCCCGGTCCGCTGGTCGGTACGCACCTGGCGGCGACCCATCTGACCGGGCCGGTGGCAGCGGGAGCGGCGGCCGGGGACCTGCTGGTGGCCCTGGCGCTGCCGCCCGCCCCGGTCGGCCACCTGGGCGCCGCGGACGCCGTGCTGGCGCTGGGGGAGCCCGGAGCCGCCGGCGCTCCCTCGATGCGCGTCACGCTCTTCCCAGTGGACGGTTTCGCGGCGGAGCCGATCCGCTCCGCCGACCCGCTCACCCCGCTCCACCTGCCCCGCGGCGATGCGGACGGCGGCGAGGCCGTCGCGGGCGTCGACCCGGCCGTGCTGCGGCGGGAGGCGGCACTACTGACCGCGGCGCAGCAGGTCGGCAGCGCGGGCAGGACGTTGGCGATGGCCGTGCAACACGCCCGGGAACGTGAGCAGTTCGGGCGTCCGATCGGGGCTTTCCAGGCGGTGAAACACCTGTGCGCGGACATGCTCGTACGGGTGGAGATGGCCCGTACGGCCGTTTACGCGGCGGCGGTGTCCGGCGACGGCTTCGAGACGGCCGCGGCGCGGCTGCTCGCCGACGACGCGGCGGTGCGCAACGCACGCGACTGTCTGCAGGTCTTCGGGGGGATGGGCTTCACCTGGGAGGCCGACGTGCACCTCGACATCAAGCGGTCCTGGGTCCTCGCCGCCGGGCGCGCGGACGCGGAGCGGCTGGAGGAGGAGCTGGCGGCGGAACTGCTCGGGTGAAGGCGCGTGAGCGGTCGGTGACGCTGCGTTGATATCGGGTTGTGTCCGATGCGTTACCGGTGACGGACCGGAGTCGGCGTCCGGCTCGGGTACGCTCCATCGGGTGCGAGAGGTCCAGAGGCGCCGAGTGGTCGCCGCCCGGCAGAGCCGGGCGGGCGCCGCACGTGGGACGCCTAAGTGTTCGAATGCTCCGCACGCAAGGCCCCGCAAAGTGCTCCGCGCAGTATGCGCCAGGCGTACTCCTTTTCGCTGGAATATGCCCGAAGCGCTTGTTGTGGTGACTGTAGGTCAATCATGCTGTGCTTCACGGGCGTCACGTACGGTGACTCTCCTGTGGCGCGAGGCGATGTGTCCGCCGGTTCGGATGGTGTGAGCGGTGCAGATGCTTCAGGTTCAGCTCGAGGTCGGTGCGGATCCCGCGGAAGTGGGCCGGGCCAGGCGATGGGCGCGCTCGCGGCTCCTCGGCTCCGGCATAGGGGCCGACGAACCGCTGGCGGAGACGTTGATCCTGCTGATCTCCGAGCTCGTGACGAACGCGGTCGTGCACACCGGCTGTCCGGCCGTGCTGCGCATGCTCTTCCCCGACGCCTCCGACGCGACGGTCCGGGTCGAGGTGGCGGACACCAGTGACTGCCCGCCCACCCCGCGGCACGCGCAGCGGGACGAGACCGGCGGCCGCGGCCTGGAGCTGGTGGACGGGCTGGCCGACCGGTGGGGCTGGCAGCCCGAAGGGGGCGGCAAGCGGATCTGGTGCGAGGTGGACCGCGCCGAGCGGATCGCCTGCCAGGAGGCCGGTGACCAGCAGCCCGGCGAGCGCCCGAGTACGACGCACCGGGCCGCGGACCACTCCGTGAAGGACCACTCCGTCAAGGACCGGGGCGCGGACCACTCCGTCAAGGACCGGGCCGTGAAGGACCGGACCGGCCGGATCGGGACCCGCGGGGATCAGCGGATCAGCCTCAAGCGCCTAGAGCACTGCGACCGGTGCGACCGGACTGCCTGCCCCGCCCACGAAGGGCTCGGGCGTGGCGTCCAGGAAGAACTCGTACCGCCCCGCCTCGGCGCAGGCCTCTGACAGCTCCTCCAGATTCCAGTTCTGGCCCTGCAGCATCCCCATCTCCACGAGGTCGAGGCCGTGCACGGGCAGCCAGAGGTTCTCGATCTCGGGCGGGAAGATCTCGAAGGTGAGCGTGTCGTTGGCGACCGCCGCCACGTTGCGGGCGTGGAACCACTCCGGCGTCCTGATGGAGAGCCCGGGGGACGGGAAGGCGTAGCCGTGCTTGTCGCCGCCCAGGTAGGAGCGCATCTGGCCGGTGCGGACCAGCACGATGTCCCCGGCCCGGACCGTGGTCCCCGCCAGTTCCTCGGCCGCCTCCAGATCCTCGGGCGTGACGGCGTGGTCGCCGGGCAGCCGGTCCAGCTTCCTGGCGGCGGCGACATCGAGCAGCACACCCCGTGAGACCAGGGTCGTCACCTTCTCGATGCCGCTGAAGGCGGCGCCGCCGTGCGCGGTGACGGAGTCGGCCGGGCGGCCGTTGTAGATCTTCCCGGAGTGCGAGACGTGGGTCAGGCCGTCCCAGTGGGTGGCCGCCTGCAGGCCCATCGTGACGGCGTCGTCGCTGGTGGCGATGGTTCCCGGGCCGAATATCTCCAGGTTGAGCGCGACCATCGTGCGCAACGGGTTGACCCGGCCGGGGATCATGCCGGTCTGCACCCCGTCCTGCTGCAGCGGCAGGGCCAGCGGGACGCGCCGGCCGCTGCGTACGGCCCCGGCCGCGACGCGCACCACTTCGTCGGTGATCAGGTTCAGCGTGCCGATCTCGTCGCCCTCGCCCCACCGCCCCCAGTTGTTGATCCTTTTGGCGATGTCGTGGAACTCGGCGGGAAGCGTCACAGCGGCCTCCTGGTCGTAGGGCTTGTGCTGGGGTGTGTACTCACTCCTAGAATCTAACGGTCCGTCAGAAACCATGAGAAGGGGCGGGACGTGGGCAACTTCCTGACCGGAAAAGTCGTCGCTGTTACGGGTGCCGGGCGCGGCATCGGGCGCGCGGTGGCGCTCGCCTGCGCCGCCGAGGGGGCCAAGGTCGTCGTCAACGACTACGGGGTCTCGATCGACGGCGCGAGCGAGCCGGCGAGCGAGATCGCGGAATCGGTCGTCAAAGAGATCCAGGCGGCGGGCGGCGAGGCCGTCGCCGTCGCCGACGACGTGTCGACGATGGCGGGCGGCGCCCGCATCGTCACCACGGCCGTCGAGACGTGGGGACGGATCGACGGCGTCGTGTGCGTCGCCGGCATCCTGCGCGAACGCATGCTCTTCAACATGGGCGAGGAGGAGTGGGACCCGGTCATCGCCACCCACCTGAAAGGCACCTTCACCGTCTTCCGGGCCGCGTCGGCGGTGATGCGCAAGCAGGGCGCCGGCACCCTGATCGGCTTCACCAGCGGCAACCACCAGGGCAGCGTCTCGCAGGCGAACTACTCGTCTGCCAAGGGCGGCATCATCTCCCTGGTGCGCAGCGCCGCCCTCGGCCTCAACAAGTACGGGGTGACGGCGAACTGCGTCGCCCCGGTCGCCCGCACCCGCATGTCGGCGAACGTGCCCATGGAGCTGAAGGAGATCGGCGAGCCGGAGGACGTGGCCGCCATGGTCGTCTTCCTGCTCTCCGACCGGGCCTCCGACATCACCGGGCAGGTCTACACCGTCGCCGGACCGAAGATCGCCGTCTGGGCGCAGCCCCGTGAACTGCGGTCCGCCTGGGGCGACGGGCCCTGGACACCGGAACGCATCGCGGACGTCCTGCCCGGCACCGTCGGCGTCGACCCGATGCCGATGCTCGAACAGCTGGAGGCCATGCGCGCGGCAGCGGCCGCGGCGGAGCGGCCCAACGCGTAACGGTCCGACGCGTAAAGGCCCGACGCGTAAGGGCCCGACGTGTAGCGGCCCAACGCGTAACGGCCCGACGCCCAACGCGTGCCGGCGCACGGCGTATCGGCCCGTAGGCCGCGGCCCACCCCGTAGTGATCCGCCCGACGTTCCCCCCGATGACCGGAGGACCCGTGGACTTCACGTTCGGCCCGGACGCCGACTCCTTCCGCGCCCAGGCGCGGGCCTGGCTCGCCGAGCACCGTGACGGGTGGGGGGCGGGCGGGCGCGGCTGGGAGCGCACCCTCGGCGCCGCCGGCTGGATAGGGCTCGGCTGGACCGGCGACTACGGCAACCGCCGGGCGACCCTCGCCCAGCAGGTCGTCTGGGGTGAGGAGTACGCGAGAGCCGGTGCCCCCGGCCGATCCGGCCACATCGGCGAGAACCTTCTCGCGCCCACCCTCCTCTCCCACGGCACCCCCGCCCAGCGCGACCGCTTCCTCCCTCCGATAGCCCGCGGCGCTGAACTGTGGTGCCAGGGCTACAGCGAACCGGACGCCGGCTCCGACCTGGCCGGTATCCGCACCACGGCGGTCCGGGACGCCGACGGCGGCTACCGGATCACCGGCCAGAAGATCTGGACCTCGCTCGCCCAGGACGCCGACTGGTGCTTCGTCCTGGCCCGGACGGAACCCGGCTCCCGCCGGCACCACGGTCTCGGCTTCCTGCTGGTCCCCATGGACCAGCCCGGCCGGATCGAGGTCCGTCCGATCCGCCAGATGTCCGGCGAAGCCGAGTTCAACGAGGTGTTCTTCGACGGTGCGCGCGCGTCCGCCGAACACCTCGTCGGGACGGAGGGCGGCGGCTGGACCGTCGCCATGTCCCTGCTCGGCTACGAGCGCGGGGTGTCCACGCTCGTCCAGCAGATCGGCTTCGAGCAGGAGCTGCGCGAGATCACCGACCTCGCCCGGACCACCGGCGCCGACACCGAACCCCTCCTGAGGGCCCGGATCGTCCGCCAGTGGGCCGAGCTCAAGACGATGCGCTGGAACGCCCTGCGCACCCTGGGCACCGACTCACCCGGCGCCCCCAGCGTCGCCAAGCTCCTCTGGGGCGGCTGGCACCAGCGGCTCGGTGAGCTGGCCATGGCGGTCCGGGGCACGGAAGCCGCCACCGGCCCCTCCGCCTGGAGCCCGTCCCGGCCCTACGAACTCGACCCGCTGCAGCGGATGTTCCTCTTCAGCCGTGCCGACACGATCTACGGCGGCTCGGACGAGATCCAGCGCAACATCATCGCCGAGCGGGTGCTCGGCCTCCCGAAGGAGCCGCGGCCATGAGCCGACCTGTACCCCCGACCTACGCGCACTGGATCGACGGACGGTGGCACGAGCCCGCCCAGGGCCACTACGCGATCATCAACCCGGCCACCGAGGAGACCGTCGGGCACGCCCCCGAAGCGAGCGCCGACGAGGTGGACGCGGCCGTCCGGGCCGCCCGCGCCGCCTTCGACGGCTGGTCGCGCACCGCCCCGCGCGACCGTGCCGCCGTCCTCGACCGGATAGCCGACGCGATCACCGCCCGCGCCGCCGACCTCGTCCCCCTCCTCCAGGCAGAGACCGGCGCCACCGCGCGCGTCGCCGCCGCCCTGCAACTCCCGCCCGCCGCCGACCGCTTCCGCCGCTACGCCCGCGGCGCGGTCGAGCCCGATGTCATCCCGCTCGCCCCACAACCCGTCAAAGCCTCTCCTCTCGCTCCTGGTGGACTGATCGGCGCCGCCGCCGTACGCCGCCCGGTCGGCGTTGTCGGCTGCGTCACCTCGTACAACTTCCCGCTCGCCAACCTCGCGGGAAAGGTCGCCCCCGCCCTGGCGATGGGCAACACGGTCGTGGCCAAGCCCGCGCCGCAGGACCCGCTGACCTGCCTGCTGCTCGGTGCGATCTTCAAGGAAGCGGGCCTGCCCGACGGGGTGTTCAACGTGATCGCGGGTTCGGGCGCGGCGGCGGGCGAGGCGCTCGTCGCGCACCCGGGCGTCGACATGATCAGCTTCACCGGGTCGACGGCGGTCGGTAAGGCGATCGCCTCAGCGTCCGGCCGAACGCTGAAGCGCACGCTGATGGAACTCGGCGGCAAGGGTGCGGCGATCGTCCTGCCGGAATCGGGTGGAGCGGTCCTCAAGGCGGCGGTCGGGGCGGTCGCCTCCACCTGGGCCTTCCACAGCGGTCAGATCTGCACGGCGCCCACCCGCGTACTGGTCCACCGCGACCAGTACGAGCAGGTGGTCTCCGCTCTTGAACAGTACGCCGGAGCCCTGATCACGGGGGACCCTGTGGATAACTCGACGGTCGTCGGCCCGCTCATCAGCGCGGCCCAGCGCGACCGCGTCGAGGCCTACATCGCCGGAGCCCGCGACCAGGGAGCCCGTGTCGTCACCGGCGGCGAGCGCCCCGACCTCAAGTCCGGCTTCTACGTCGTCCCCACCCTCATCGCCGACGTCACCCCCGACATGACCGTCGCCCAGGAGGAACTCTTCGGCCCGGTCGTCGTCGCCCTCGCCTACGACACCGAGGACGACGCCGTCGAGATCGCCAACGGCACCCCGTACGGGCTCTACGACTACGTGTTCTCCGACGACGCGGGACGGGCCTGGGCGCTCGCCGCCCGGCTGCGCAGCGGCAACGTCGGCATCAACACCGTTCAGCGCCACCCCGAGACGCCGTTCGGAGGCTTCAAGGAGAGCGGGGTCGGCCGGGACGGCGGCTCGTTCGGACTGCACGCGTACAGCGAACTGCAATCGGTCGTCTGGCCTTCCTGAACGTGGGGGCCCCGAAGGAACAGGACAGTTCATGAGAGGCGTCATTTTCGACGGCACGCAGCCCCAAGTGGTCGACGACCTGGAGATCCGCGGCCCCGGCCCCGGCGAGGTGCTGGTCGCCATCCAGGCCGCGGGCCTGTGCCACAGCGATCTGTCCGTCATCGACGGCACGATCCCGTTCCCCGTCCCCGTGGTCCTCGGCCACGAGGGCGCCGGCATCGTCGAGGCGGTCGGCCCCGGCGTCACCCATGTGGAGCCCGGTGACCACGTGGCGCTGTCGACCCTCGCCAACTGCGGCACGTGCGCGGAGTGCGACCGCGGCCGCCCGACCATGTGCCGCAAGGCGATCGGCTACCCGGGCAAGCCCTTCTCGCGGCAGGGCAAGGACCTGTTCAACTTCGCCTCGAACTCGGCGTTCGCGGAGAAGACCGTGGTCAAGGCCGTCCAGGCGGTCAAGATCCCACGGGAGATCCCCTTCACCTCCGCCGCCCTCATCGGCTGTGGCGTCCTGACGGGCGTCGGCGCGGCCCTCAACCGCGCGAAGGTCGACCGGGGTGACACGGTCGTCGTCATCGGCACCGGCGGTATCGGGCTCAACGTCCTCCAGGGGTGCCGGATAGCGGGCGCGACCAGGATCGTCGCCGTGGACGCCAACCCGGCCAAGGGGGAAGTGGCGAAGCAGTTCGGCGCCACCGACTTCATCGACGCGTCCGCCGTGGACGACACCGTCGCGGCCGTCCGCGAGCTGCTGCCGACCGGCGCTGACCACACCTTCGAATGCGTCGGCAACGTCAAGCTCATCCGCCAGGCCATCGACCTCCTCGACCGGCACGGGCAGGCCGTCCTGCTGGGCGTTCCGCCGGCCGACGCCGAAGCGAGCTTCCTGGTGTCGTCCATGTACTTGGACAAGTCCATCCTGGGCTGCCGCTACGGCTCGTCCCGCCCGCAGCGCGACATCGCGCTCTACGCGGAGCTGTACAGGCAGGGCAGGCTGCTGCTCGACGAACTGGTCACCGAGACCTACCCCGTCGAGGACTTCGCGAAGGCCGCGGACGACGCGCACCACGGGCGGGTGGCCCGGGGGGTGCTCACGTTCTGACGGGGCCGCTCGACGGCGGGTCTCCGGAGGGTCTCCGGAGGGTCTCCGGAGGGCCGTCCTCCGGCGGTGCGACGGGGTTCGGGCGCCCGGATCCCCGGGGTTCGGGCGCCCGGATCCCCCGGGGTTCAGGCGCCTGGCGCCGTCTGGAAGGTGCGGCGGTAGGCGGACGGCGAGACGCCGAGCGCCGCGTGCAGGTGCTGCCGCATGGACGTCGCCGTGCCGAACCCGGCCCGGTGCGCGACCTGGTCGACGCTCAGGTCGCTGGACTCCAGCAGGTGCCGGGCGCGCTCCACGCGCTGCTGCACGAGCCACTGCCCCGGGCTGATCCCGACCTCCTCGCGGAAGCGCCGGGTGAAGGTCCGTACGCTCATCGACTCGCGCTCGGCGAGTTCGCGCAGCGTGAGCGGCTGGTCGAGGCGGCCCAGCGCCCAGGCGCGGGCGGCCGTGGTGCTGGCCAGCTGCGGTTCGGGGAGCGGGCGCTGGATGTACTGCGCCTGGCCGCCGTCGCGGTGCGGCGGGACGACGGTGCGGCGGGCGACGGCGTTCGCGATCGCGGTGCCGTGGTCGCGGCGCACGATGTGCAGGCAGAGGTCGATGCCGGAGGCGACGCCGGCGGAGGTGAGGATGTCGCCGTCGTCGATGTAGAGAACGTCGGGATCCACCCTGACCTGCGGGAAGAGCCGCTGGAAGTGGTCTGCGCTGTCCCAGTGGGTGGTGGCGGGCCGGCCGTCCAGCAGGCCGGCGGCGGCCAGCAGGTAGCTGCCCGTGCAGATCGACACGACGCGGGTGCCGGGCCTGATGCGCGCGAAGGCGTCGGCCAGCGGGCCGCTCAGCCGGCCCGAGACGTAGATGTCGTCCAGCTCGTGGGTGGCGGGCACGACGACGGTGTCGGCGGCCTCCAGGACCTCGGGTCCGTGCTCGACCAGGATCGGGAAGTCCGCGTCGGTCTGCACGAGCCCAGGCACGGCCGAGCAGGTCACGACCTCGTAGAGGTTGCGGCCCTCCTGGGTGCGGGCACCGCCGAAGATCCTGGCGGGGATCCCCAGCTCGAACGGGATCACACCGGGCATGACCAGGACCGCCACCCGGTGCCGGTCCTGGTGCCGGAACGGTCCTGCCGAGCCCCCCGTGGCGGCGCCTTGCGCCCGCGCGCCCTCGTCCGAAGTCGTCATGGCCCGATCCTTTCACATCATGGCCATCCGGCCACTCGTTCGGCTTCGACGCAGGCCCGAAGCTGATCGTGTGACGCAGACACCTCAAGCTCCCCCGCAGGATCCGATACCGGCGGTCCCTGGAACCCCTGTGCCCGCCCCGGGCCGCCGGTCCAGGGTCCACCGCGCGTGGTTCGTCGCGGCCGTCACCTTCGTGACGATCATCGGCGCGGCGGCGTTCGCCTCCCTGCCCGGTCTGCTGATCGAGCCCCTGCACGCGGAGTTCGGCTGGTCACGCGGCATGATCGGCTTCGCCGTCTCGATCAACCTCGCGCTGTACGGGCTCACCGCACCCTTCGCCGCCGCCCTGATGGACCGCTTCGGCATCCGCCGCGTCGTCGCCGCCGCGCTCACCACCATCGCGCTCGGCGCCGGCCTGACCATCGTCATGACGCAGACCTGGCAGCTGATCCTCTGCTGGGGCATCCTCGTCGGCACCGGCAGCGGGTGCATGGCGCTCGCCTTCGCCGCCACCGTCGCCAACCGGTGGTTCGTCACCCGCCGCGGGCTGGTGACCGGCCTCCTGACGGCGGCCGGTGCGGCCGGGCAGCTGGTCTTCCTGCCGCTGCTCTCCTGGATCATCGAGCAGCACGGCTGGCGCCCCGCCGCCGCGACCGTCTCCCTCTCGGCGCTGGCCGTCGTCCCGTTCGTCTGGCTGCTGCTGCGCGACCACCCGGCCGACGTCGGCCTCGCGGCCTACGGGGCGCCGGAGTTCACCCCGAAGCCGGTCCCGGTGCGCGGCGCCGCCCGGCGGGCGCTCAAGGCGCTGTCCGTCGCCGCCCGTACCGGGCCCTTCTGGCTGCTCGCCGGGTCCTTCGCGATCTGCGGAGCCTCCACGAACGGCCTGATCAGGACCCACTTCGTACCCGCCGCCCACGACCACGGGATGCCGGTCACGGCGGCCGCGTCGCTGCTCGCCGTCATCGGGATCTTCGACATCGCCGGAACCATCGCCTCCGGCTGGTTCACCGACCGCTTCGAACCGCGTCGGCTGCTCGCCGTCTACTACGGGATGCGCGGACTGTCGCTGATGTTCCTGCCCCAGCTGATGGCCGACACCGTGCACCCGCCGATGATCGTCTTCATCGTCTTCTACGGCCTGGACTGGGTCGCGACGGTCCCGCCGACGATCGCGCTCTGCCGCGAGTACTACGGCGACGACAGCGCCATCGTCTTCGGCTGGGTCCTGGCCGCGCACCAGATCGGCGCTGCCGTGGTCGCCTTCCTGGGCGGAGCGGCGCGCGACGCCCTCGGCTCCTACGACGTCGTCTGGTACAGCTCGGGCGCGCTGTGCGCGGTCGCCGCGCTGATGGTCCTGGTCATCCGGCGGGGCCGGTCGCGGGGGATCCCGGTCGCGGTGGCGGCGTGAGCCACGGGGCGGGCCGTTCCGGCGGGAGCCACGGGAGCCGCGGGAGCCGGGGGCCAGAGGGCTACTGGGCGAAGCGTCCGAAGCGTCCGCGGTAGAAGAGCAGCGGCCCGGCCTCGGGCGTGGTCCCGTCGGCGTCGGCGGGGTCCTGGCAGCCGAGCTCGTTGACCCGTCCGACGACGATCAGATGGTCGCCACCGGTGTGCACCGCGTGGATCGTGCAGTCGATCCACGCCGGTATCCCCGCCAGCCGCGGCGACCCCGTGACGGGCGCGGGCGTCCAGTCGACCCCCGCGAACTTGTCCGCCCCGCTCACGGCGAAGCCGCGACAGAGGGCGCCCTGTTCGTCGCCGAGGATGTTGACGCAGAAGACGCCGGCCCGCGCGATCTTCGGCCACGTCGTGGACGTACGCGCCACCATGAACGCGACCAGCGGAGGATCGAGCGACAGCGACGCGAACGACTGGCACGCGAACCCCGTGGGGCCGTCATCCCCAGGGGCGGTGATGACCGTCACCCCGGACGCGAACGTTCCCAGCACTTGGCGGAACGTCGCCGGATCGACCGGCGCCCGTTCGTCCGGCCCCACAGCCCGCAAATCCGGGCGCGGCAGCGGCTCCACGGGTTCCGCCGTCGTGGCGGCCCCGACCGACCTGAGGTACCGGACGGCGGTGGCCGCCATCCCTGCGTGTCCCATCACACCAACCATTGAACCTGACGGTACGTCAGATGGGAAGTGAATTCCGCCGCCGCTCTGGGTGGGGGGCCACCTGCGCGGGGGTCCGACCCGGCGTCCCGCGCCGTCAGCGGCCTGTGAAGTCGGGGGATCTGCGTTCCACGAAGCTTCGGACGCCTTCCTGGGCGTCGTGGGTCGTCATGTTGATCTCCTGGGCGGTTGCCTCCGCTGCGAAGGCCGTCGAACGGTCGCTGTCCAGTGAGGCGTTGACGAGGTGCTTGGTCAGGGCGATGGAACGGGTCGGGCCGGTGGCGAGGCGTTCGGCCCAGGCGCGGGCGGTCTTCTCCAGGTCGTCGGCGGGGACGACGCGGTTGACGAGGCCGAGGCGTTCGGCGGCGGGGGCCGGGAGGTCGTCGCCGAAGAACATCAGCTCCTTCGCCTTCTGCGGGCCGATGAGCCGCGGCAGCAGATACGCGCCGCCTCCGTCGGGCACCAGCCCGCGACGGGCGAAGACCTCGATGAACTTCGCGCGGTCGGAGGCGAGGACCAGGTCGCAGGCGAAGGCCAGGTGCGCGCCGATGCCGGCCGCGGTGCCGTTTACCGCGGCGATGACCGGCTTCTCGCAGTCCAGGACGGCGGAGATGAGGCGCTGCGCGCCGCGCCGGATCGTGCGGGCGACATCGCCCGCGACGCGCTCGCCGGGTGCGGCCGCGCCGCCGCTGAGGTCGGCTCCCGCGCAGAACGCGCGGCCGGTCGCGGTGATCACGACGGCCCGGACGGCGGGGTCCGCGGAGGCCTCGTCGAGCAGCGCGATGACGCGTTCGCGCTGGTCCCAGGTGACGGCGTTCATCGCTTCCGGGCGGTTGAGAGTGATCCACGTCACGCCGTTGTCAGTGGCGTGGAGTACCAATGAATCGACCGGATCAACGGAATCGTCACGGGGGGTTGGCGTCATGGGCAAGGGGCTCCTAGCTGTGCGGAAGGCCGCGCGCGCGGTGGTGGGCGGCGTGCGGATCACGGGGTGGGACGGCGGGCGGGCCCGGCCGCCGAGCGGGTCGTCACGGCCGCACGGCCCGTGCCCGCCGGGTCCCGGCGGGGGCGCGGGCCCGGCGGGCCGCGCGAGCCGTTCAGCGGCAGATCGCGAGGGCGTCGAGCGCCACCGCTCCCTGCCCGCGCGGCAGCACCATCAGCGGGTTGATGTCGAGTTCGGAGAGGTCGCCGCCGAGCTCCATCGCCATCCGCTGCACGCGCATGACGACGTCGACGAGCGCGTCGACATCGGCCGGCGGGGCCCCTCTGACCCCTTCCAGGAGCCGGTGGCCGCGCAGTTCGCCGAGCATGTCGCGGGCCATGTCCTCGCCGAAGGGGGGCACGCGTACGGCGGCGTCGGCGAGGATCTCGACGAGGACCCCGCCGAGGCCGACGGTGACGGTCGGGCCGAAGAGCGGGTCGTGGGTGACGCCGACGACCATCTCGACGCCGCGCTCGACCATCTGGCAGACGAGGATGCCGTCCAGGTCCACGCCCTCGTAGCGGGCGATGTCGGTCAGGTCGCGATAGGCGTCGCGGACCTGGCTGGCGGAGGTCAGGCCGATCTTGACCAGGCCGAGTTCGGTCTTGTGGCCGAGCTGGGCGCCGGACGCTTTCATGACGACGGGGTAGCCGACCAGGCCCGCGGCGCGGACGGCGCCGGCCGCGCTGGTGACCAGCTGCTCGCGCGGCACGCGGATCCCGTACGCGCGCAGCATCTGCTTCGCCGCGTGCTCGCTGAGCTGGTGGCCCGCGCGCATCAGTGCCTGCGCCTTGCGGGCGGAGGAGGAGCGGGTACGGGGGGCCTCGTCGAAGGGCGAGCGGTAGGCGGCGGCGAAGCGGTGGTGGTCGAGGTAGGACTTGACGGCGCTGACGCAGTTGCCGAAGGTGCGGAAGGTCGCGAGCCGGGACGAGCCGAGGAGGGTGGTGCGATAGGCGTCCTCGGTGCCGAGCGGCGAGCCCCACACCACGCACACCAGCTTGTCGGTGCTCTCCGCCGCGTCGGTCAGATCCTGCGCGAGCTTGTCGCTCATGGGTGGGAACGGGCCGGTGATCGGACAGATGAGCACGCCGACGGACGGATCGGCGAGGATCGCGTCGATGATCTTCCGGCCGCGCCAGTCGCCCACCGGGTGGCCGCCGTTGTCGATCGGGTTCGCGACGTTGAGGTAGTCGGGGATCCACTGGTGGAGCTCGGCCTGCTTCGCGTCGGACAGAATCGGGATGTCGAGTCCCGCGGCGGTGGCGAGGTCCGAGAAGTGGGCGCCGGTACCGCCGGATATGGAGTAGACGGCCACGCCGTCGGCCGTGGGCGGCTTGGCGCGCGCCAGCAGGGCCGCCGTGTCCTGGAGCTGGTCGAGTCCGTCGACGCGGATGACGCCGAACTGCCGGAGGGCCGCGTCGACGACGGCGTCGGAGCCGGTCAGTTTGCCGGTGTGGGAGGCGGCCATGCGGGCGCCGGTCTCGGTGCGGCCGACCTTCACCATCACCACGGGCACCTTGTTGCGGGCCGCGCGGTCGGCGGCGAGGGTGAACGAGCGGCCGTCCCGGAGCCCTTCCACATACGCGGCGATGGCCCCGACCTCGGGCTGCTCGGAGAAGTACGAGATGAAGTCGGCGGTCTCGAGGTCCGCCTCGTTGCCGGTGGGTGCCCAGTGGCTGATCCGGATGCCCAGTTCCTGCAGCGTGTAGAGGGGCCGGCCCTGGTGGCCGGACTGGGTGATCAGGGCGATGGCGGGCCCGGTCAGGTCCTCGCGGAACTTCTCGAAGGCGTTGAGGTTGGTGTTCGGACCGAGCAGCCTCATGCCGGAGGCCGCGACGACCTCGGCGAGACGGGCCTGCGCGGCGGCGCCCTCCTCGCCGGTCTCGGCGAATCCGGAGGCGAAGGCGACGGCGAACCGGACCTTGGCCTCGCCCAACTGCTCGATGACGGGAAGGGGGTCGCCGACGAGGAGCACCGCGAGGTCCACGGTCTCCGGCAGATCCGCCACCGAGGCATAGCAGGGCAGGTCGAAGACGGTCTCGCGGCCGGGGTTGACCGGGAAGAGCCGGGCCCCCACCCGCTGGGACCAGGCGATCAGCTGTCTGGTGATGCCGGTGTTCGGGCGTCCTTCGGTGTCGGACGCCCCGACCACGGCCACGGTCTCCGGCCGGAAGAACCGGTCGAGGTCCGGGACGGTGTTGTGCAGCGGGCGGCCGCCGACGTCGGTGTCGGACGCGCCGCGTGCGGCGGGCCCGGGGCCGGGGCTACGGGTGCTGTATGTCGATCCAAGCATCGGTCTCGCCCGCTCCTGCTCGAAGGTATACAGAACTGACGCATAGTCAGATTACTGAACTGACGACGTGTCAGGAACAGTTCGGGCATGTGAAAGATGTGAAGGAGGCCGACAGGGCCGATATTCAGGGCGTTTGAGCGGGGTGAGGCCATGCCGACGGCCCCTGCCGGCAACTTCTTTGGCCGAAACGGACCGGGCGGGGTCCGGGGGAAGTCCGGGCAGAGGTCCGGCAGAGATTGGGCAGAGTCCGGGGGATGAGGGGAGGAATATGGATGAATGCGGGTGAGGCGGGCGGGGTGGGCGAGACGGACAGGGCGATGGTCACGCCCGCCGGGAGGCCCGGGACGTCTGGGAGGCCCGGGACGTCTGGGAGGTCCGCGGCGGCTGGGGGGTCCGGGACGCTCGGGAGGTCCGGGCGGCCGCGTGGGCGATGCGCCGGGCGTCGATGGCGAGCTCGCGGAACATGCCGCTGATGGGATTGGTGAAGCCGGTGAAGTAGAGGCCGGGAGCGCCGGGCGGGGTGTGCGGGCCGTGTACGAGGGGGCGGCCGTCGCCGTCGAGGACGCCCAGGTGGCCGACGAGGGGTTCGAGGCCGCGCCGGTAGCCCGTGGCGGCGATGACGACCTCCGGGCTGATGCGTGAACCGTCGGCCAGCACGACCTTGTCGCCGTTGAAGCTCTCCACGGCGGCGACGGGCTCCACCCGTCGCGCCCGGATCGCGTCGATGAGGCCGACGTCCTGCACCGGGATGGCACCGTCGTCGCGGACGCGGGAGTAGAGGCCGGTGGTGGGGCGGGCGAGCCCGTAGGCGGACAGGTCGGGGACGCTGAGGCGCTCCACGTGCGGGGCGATGCGGTCGACCAGCCCGGTCGGCAGGCGGCGGCAGAGGATGCCGGTGGCCTGGGCGGGCCAGCCGGCGGTGGTGCGGCGCAGGATGTGCGGCGGCGTCCGGACGGCGATCCGCACGCGGGCGGCGCCCCCTTCGATGAGGTCGACGGCGATCTCGGCGCCGGTGTTGCCGACGCCGACGATCAGGACGTCGCGGCCCGCGTAGGGCTCGGCGTTGCGGTAGTGGGCGGCGTGCAGCAGCTCGCCGGGGAAGCTCTCGCGGCCGGGCCAGTCCGGGACGTGGGGCACGTGGTTGGTGCCGGTGGCGACCACGACGACGGGGGCGGTGAGCAGGCGCCCGCCGGTGGCGGGCAGCTGCCACGTACCGCCGCCGCCCTTGGCGCCGCGTCTGCGGAACCCCGCCTTGCCGCTCGCGCCGACACGCGAATCGCCCGCGCCACCCGGCCCGCCCACCCCACCCGAGCTGTCGACGTGGTCGACGCGGTCGATCCGGGAGACCTCGATGCCGGTGGCGACGTCGATCCGGTGATGCTCCGCGTACCCCTCCAGGTAGCGGATGACGTCGTCGCGGCCGACCCAGCGTCCGTACGCGCGCGGGATGGGAAGGCCGGGCAGGCCGGACAGCCGTCGCGTGGTGTGCAGATGGAGCCGGTCGTAGTGGCCGCGCCAGGACGAGGCGACCGCGTCCGACCGCTCCAGTACGAGCGTGCGCACGCCGCGCCGGCTCAGCGCCGCCGCCGCGGCGAGGCCGCCGGGCCCCGCGCCGATGACGATCGCGTCGGGGGTCGCGGTGGGCAGGGCGCCCGCGGAGGTCGCGGCGGACGCCGCCGACGGGACGGAGGGGGTGGGGCGGTCGACCATGGTGGCTCCCGGGGTGTGTCGGAGTGGCTGTCGGAGGGACGTACCGGAAGGCGACGGTGGCGCGGGAGCGAGAGTAGTCCCGGAAGCGATCAATCCGAGGGCGTTTGCCCCCGGACCCTTGCGCTAGGCGGCCTCCATCCGCTGAACTGACGTACCGTCAGATGAGACGAAGGAGGCCTGCGATGCAGACGATCTGGCTCACCGGAGCCGAATGGCTCGCGGTGCTGCGCATAGGCCTCGGGCTGTGGTGGCTGGAGAGCTGGCGGCACAAGGACAAGAAGGGCTGGTTCGAGCGGGGAACGGGCATCGCCTGGGCGAAGAGCGTCGCGGACAAGCACCGCTGGGGCGCGGTGAAGGGCGGCTTCGCCGCCGTCGTCGCGCCACGGCCCAAGCTGATGGCGTACGTCGTCGTGTACGCCGAGCTGGCGCTCGGGCTGGGGTTGACGTTCGGCCTGCTGACGCCCGTGGCCCTCGTGGGCGGGCTGCTCCTCAACCTGCTCTACCTGGTCCTGATGATCCATGACTGGGCCGAGCAGGGCCAGAACGCGATGATGGCGCTGATATCGCTCGTCGCCCTCTTCACCATGAGCTGGCAGGCGTGGTCGCTCGACAACCTGTGGGGGCTCTTCCTGTGACGGCGCAGCGCTTCGACCTCCCCGACATCGACGCCTTCACCCGCCCGTACTGGGACGCGGCCGCCGACGGGCGCCTGCTGATCCGGCGCTGCGCGGCCTGCGGGGCGGCGCACCACTACCCGCGGGAGTTCTGCCCGTCCTGCTGGAGCGAGGACGTCGCCTGGGAGCAGGCGAGCGGCCGCGCCACGCTCTACACCTGGTCGGTCGTCCACCTCAACGACCTGCCGCCCTTCGGCACCCGGGTCCCGTACGTCGCCGCGGTCGTCGACCTCGCCGAGGGTCCGCGGATGATGACGGAGGTCGTCGACTGCGAGGAGTCGGACCTGCGGATCGGTATGGAGCTGCATGTTCGTTTCCGCAGGGACGAGGCCCATCGTGAGACCGCCGACCCCGGCGCCGCTCCCGAGGTTCCGGCCGTCGCGGTCTTCGCCCCCGGCGAAGCCCGCCGGTCCGGGCCGTCGGGGAGGTCCGGGCCGTCTGGGCGGTCGGGGCTGTCGCGCGACGATCAGCCGCCGGCCGTTCCGTAGAGCGCGAAGAGGGCGTCCTCGAAGAGCGGGCTGTACGAGACGCTGTCGTCCGGACCGCCGCCGTCCAGGCCGCCCACCAGGCCGATGACCTTCCCCGTCCGCGTCCTCGGGTCGTAATCCAGCAGCCAGGGGCTGCCGGACGTGCCGTCGTAGTAGCCGCCGCAGTCCATCTGCAGCTGGCGCAGGCCGGACAGCCGGGAGGTGGCGGTCGTGCAGCTGATCGGGCGGCCCGTCGGGTCGAAGGCCTCGACGGGGTAGCCGATCACGGTGACCTTGTTGATCCACCCGGGCGTCCGGGCCAGGACGTTGGCGCCGGTGACGTCCTCGATGCCCTTGCCCCGGTCGTTCCGCTTCACCCGCGCGAAGGCGAAGTCGTAGTCGGACCCGGTGTCGACATCGTCCCACCGGGGGTCGGTGAAGACCTGGTCGACGGCCCAGGTGCCGTACGGCTGCACCTTCGCGCCCTTGACGTAGTCGGGGACGAAGACGACGTCCGTGCCCGCACCGCAGTGCGCGGCGGTCAGCAGCAGGCTGCGGGACGGGCTGTGCACCACGCTCGCCGAGCAGAAGTGGGCGTCGGCCGAAGCGTCGACGGAGAAGAGCACGCCGACGGTCGGGATGCCGCTGATGTGGCGGGCGGCGCCCGCCGGGGCGATGGTGGTGCTGACGTTCGCGTTGGGGGCGGGTAGTTCCTCCGGCCCGACCGGGGCGGACTGCGGCATGGCGTTCGCCATCCGCTCCGGGGTCCAGAACCGGGCCGCGGCCTGGTTCGTCCAGCCCTGCCGGCTTTCCGGCTGCGAGTCGGCGGTCCACGGCATCCACAGCGCGGCGGCGGTCAGCACGAGAGTGCAGGCCAGGGGCAGGGCGAACCGCTCGACCACGCGACACCCCTCTCCGGACCACCCGCGGATCCACCGACCCGGCCAGGGTACCCAGGCGCCCGGCGGACGGCCGTTGCCAGCCTCTCCCGGACCCTCGCGCCCCTCGCGCCCCTCGCGTCCATCGCCCCCTCCCCGATCCCTCGCGCCCCTCCCGGCCTGCTCGGATCGGCGCGGCCCCGCTCAGCGCAGGCGCGGCTCGGCCCAGGCGCGGCTCCGCTCGCCCCCTCCCGGGCTCCACTCGGACTCGCGCGGCTCCGCTCAGCCCCGCTCAGCTCCGCTCAGCCCCGTTCGAGGATCACCGTGCCCGAGGAGCAGAACCAGCCGCCCGTGCCGGAGGCGATCGCCAGGCGGGGGAGGTGGCCGCCGGGCTTGCGGACCTGGCGTTCGCCCGCCTCGCCGCGCAGTTGCCGGACGGCCTCGATGAGCAGGAACAGGCCGCGCATCCCGGGGTGGCAGGCGGAGAGGCCGCCGCCGTCGGTGTTGACCGGCAGATCGCCGTCGATCGTGAGCCGGCCCTTCTCGACGAAGGCGCCGCCCTCGCCCCTGGCGCAGAAGCCGAGGTCCTCCAGCGTCACGAGCGTCATGTACGTGAAGGCGTCGTAGATCTCGGCGAGGTCGATGTCGGCGGGGGCCACACCGGCGCGCTCGAACGCGATGCGGCCCGAGACCGCCGCCGGGGAGACCGTGAAGTCCTCCCACTCGGACATCGTGGTGTGCGAGACCGAGGTGCCCGAGCCGAGGATCCAGACGGGGGTCTTGGCCGTGTCCCGCACGTACTCCTCGGCGGCCAGCAGCACCGCGCCGCCCCCGTCGGAGCGGATGCAGCAGTGCAGCTTGGTGAACGGGTCGGCGATCATCGGCCCGGACAGCACCTCGTCCACGGTGATCGGGGTGCGGTACATCGCGTCGGGGTTGCGGGCGGCGTTGGCGCGGGCCTGCACGGCGACCTCGGCGAGCTGCTCCAGCGTCGTGCCGTACTGGTGCATGTGGCGGCGGGCGGCCATCGCGTACTTGGAGATCAGGGTGTGGCCGTACGGGACCTCGAACTGCAGCGGCCCGCGGGCGCCGAAGGAGAGGTTGGCGGTGCGCCGCTTCGCCTTGATGTCGGCGCGCGCGGTGGAGCCGTAGACGAGCAGCACGGCGTTGGCGTGGCCGGCGGCTATCGCCTCGGCGGCGTGCGCGGCCATGACCTCCCAGGTGGAGCCGCCCACCGCGGTGGAATCCACCCAGGTGGGACGCAGGCCGAGGTACTCGGCGACCTCGACCGGCGCGAGGATGCCGAGGCCGGCCGAGGCGAGGCCGTCGACAACCGATCGGTCGAGCCCGGAGTCGGCCAGCGCCCGGCGGGCGGCCTGGGCGTGCAGGGCGTACGGGGTGGCGTCGTCGACCCGTCCGCAGTCGGACAGCGCGACGCCGACGACGGCGACCTTACGAGCAGCAGCGGCCATAAATCTGACGGTACATCAGATTCGGCGCCACCGAACAGGGGAGGCGACCACCAGGGCGGCGGGGGGTCTGCCGACCGGCTCAACGCCTCTTGCGCAGCTGGGCGGCCGCCGATGACATCTGCGTCAGCGCGACGAGCGCGAGCAGCACGTAGAGCACCCGCTGGAAGCCCGAGATGTGGCTCATCCAGAACTGCGCGCTGATCCACAGGACCAGCAGTACGGCCCAGACCCCGACATAGACCTTGAGCTGCGTCGTGGACGAGTCGGGGCCGGGGGAGAGGAAGCGCAGGGTGCTGCCGCGCGGGCGCTGCGGCTTCGGCTGCGGGGCGCCGCCGCCCCCGCCTGCGTTGTGACCGGAATCTCGGCGGGGCTGCTGGCTGGGGTTCTGGCTCATGTCGGACATCATGCCCGGTCGGGAATGGGTGCTCCCCGGCCCTGTGCATCTGGACCGCCGCTCCCTAAGATGACGCACCGTCAGATCAGCCGTGAGGAGCCCGCCGATGGATGCCGCGTTCACCGAGGAGCAGGACGAGATCCGGCGCACCCTGCGCGAGGTGCTGCAGAAACGTTGCGGGCCGGACGATGTCAAAGCCGCCGTCGGCACCCCCGCGGGATACGACGAGCCCCTGTGGCGCCGGCTCGCCGAGCAGCTCGGCCTGCCGGGGCTCGGGCTGCCGACGGAGTACGGGGGCGCCGGCTGCGGACCGACGGAACTGGTGCTGGCCTGCGAGGAGGCGGGCCGCACGCTCCTGCCGTCCCCCCTGCTCAGCACCGCGGTGCTGGCCGCACCGCTCATCGCCGACCTCGGCACCGAGCAGCAGCGCGCCGACCTGCTGCCCAGGATCGCCACCGGCGCCGTCACGGTGGCGCTCGCGCTGCCGGGCGGGCTCGGCACGGCCCTGGGCCTGACGGGGCCGAACGACGGCAGCTGGGCGGGCGGCGGCCGCGCCGGCGGCATCCAGGCCCGCCGGGAGCCGGACGGGCCCGGCTGGCGGCTCTACGGGCAGGCCGACCAGGTGCTCGACGGGCACAGCGCGGGCCTGCTGCTCGTCGCCGCCCACGCGGGCGGCTACGCGGCCGCCCGCACCCGGCTCTTCCTCGTCGAGGGGGACGCGGCCGGTGTCGTGCGCACCCGCCTCACCGCGCTCGACGAGACCCGCCCCGAGGCCCGGATCGAGCTGCGCGACGTCGTCGCCGTGCCGCTCGGCGGCGACGAGGCGGCCGACCCGGGGCCCGCGCTCGCCCGGGCAGGTGAACTCGCCGCCGCGGCGCTCGCGGCGGAGGCGGTCGGCGCCGCGGACCAGGCGCTGACCTCGACCGTGGAATACGTGCAGGTCAGGGAGCAGTTCGGACGTCCTGTCGGCTCCTTCCAGGCCGTCAAGCACCGGCTCGCCGACCTCTACGTCCAGGTGCAGGCGGCACGCTCCGCCGCCTATTACGCCGCCTGGGCGGCCGCCGCCTCCGAGGGCGAACTGCCGGTCGCCGGACCGCTCGCGCTCGCGCAGGCGCTGGAGGCGCTGCGCGCGGTCGCGGGCGAGGCGATCCAGCTGCACGGCGGCGTCGGGTTCACCTGGGAGCACCACGCGCACCTCTACTTCAAGCGCGCCGCGTCCGACGAGCTGCTCTTCGGCCCGGTCCACCTGCTGCGCGCCCGGGCCGCCGACCGGGCGGGGCTGTTCGGCCCGGCGGCACCGATGGCTGCCGCGCCCGCCGCACCTGCCCGAACGGCTCCGGACGCGCTCGCCGCGCCCGCACGAACAGCTCCGGACGCGCCCGCCGCAACCGAAACGCCCGCGCCCGTCCCGCCCGCCGCACCCGAAACACCCGTGCCCACCGCACCCGCCACCGCCACCGCCACCGCCGGGAGCGCGGCATGAAGAAGTCGCTGATGGAGCGTTCGAAGCCGCTTGTGCAGAAGGTGTCGTCCACGCGCGGCTTCGCGAAGGTCGCGCCGTACGTCGTCCCGGCCATGGACAAGGTCGTGCACCGCCTGACGAAGGGAAAGGTGCTGCTCAGCGCCCAGATGCTGCCCGGCGTCGTCCTGACGGCCACGGGTGCGAAGAGCGGGCAGCCCCGCCGTACGCCGTTGGCGTGCATGCCCGAGGAGGGCGGCACGTTCATCGTGATCGGGAGCAACTTCGGGCGCACCGACCACCCCGCCTGGACCGGCAATCTGATCCGGCATCCGGACGCGGAGATCAACTGGAAGGGGAAGGACCTGCTCGTCGTCGCGCGGCTCCTCGAGGGACCCGAGCGTGAAGCGGCCTGGACGGCGGTGCTGAGGTTCTGGCCGCCCTACGCGTCCTACGCGGCACGCGTGGACCGGCAGATACGGCTCTTCCGCCTCGTACCGCGCGCCGAGTAGAGGCGAGCGCGAAGGCTCCGCGCACGAGAAGGCTCCGCGCACGAGAAGGCTCCGCGCACGAGAAGGCTCCGCGCACGAGAAGGCTCCGCGCACGAGAAGGCTCCGCGCACGAGAAGGCTCCGG